>DASSCG010000468.1:0-18280 GCA_035697925.1 Pyrinomonadaceae bacterium | reverse complement strand
GTAGGAATCGCTATCGTCACTGATCTCTCGGCCTTCAATTACCAGCTTACGCACCATGTTATCGCTCCCCTAAAGTATCTAGCGTGTATCGTATGAAATCAGCGCACAAAAATATAATTTGCATAGGCCTCGTAGTTGACGATCTCGTTGCGAGGTTTCTCTTCCACGTTCCAAATTTTGAACCCCGCACGTAAGAGGCTATCAATAGTTTCTTTATCTTTTGGATCGTTGCTACTCAATTCTACAAGAATCGAACGCACCGCGGAATTTTGAAGGGTATCTACGGCTCCTTGCAGGATTTCGCTCTCAATCCCATCGACATCTATCTTGATGTGATTGGGGACGCACGCCAAAAAATGTACGGCCTCATCAACGGTAAACGAGGCCACGGGCTGCCGGAGGGCAGGCTCAAATGCCTGATTCCTGAGTTTTATTGCTTCACCGAGTGAATGCATTGACGAGCCGTACTCGAGGGTCGAATAGTTTAACCAGGTGATGCCGGTTTGCGATGAGAGTGCAGCACAGATTGGAAAGATACACGTCTCCAGACCGTTCAATGTCACATTCCTATTGAGTTGCATGAAGTTGAACCAAGCAGGTTCAAAGGCAAAAACCTGAGTGTCTTTCTTTAAGTGCTTACCAATAATCAAGGAATAGTTTCCTACGTTTGCGCCGATGTCAAAGACTACGTCCCCCGGCTTCATCAGCGTTTCAATCCATTTTATGGTGTCAGGCTCCTTGGCGCAGGGCATCGTGCGGGTAGTGCGCTCGAAGTCCGAGTCGGCATAGATAAAGAGATCTCCGTCTCCGTAGTCCACCGGTTGAATGGATTCTGGTCGGGCCTCTAAGCGCGCGGCCAGCCGGCCCACTCGCCATCGCGCCCTGGATTTTAGATTTTTCAACACTAAGCCGATCCTTCTATGTGCGATTCCCATTGCAGCCGAGGTCGGACTACTCCGAGCACCCTTTCGGCATAATCGCCCCGTGCAGAATTACCTGTCATCGGATCAAAGACGTGGAAAGCAACCACGCTCTGCAATTGAACGTGATGCTGCTTTACTCCTCTGGAACTAAAGATCGAAATGTTCAGCATATACTCACCTTCCGCGAGAAGATTTCTTGGAATCTTTACAACGGAAGAATAAGTTCCGGGCTTTTCACGTACTTCCTCCACCGGTTCCAGGCTGGCGAACGCGCAAGTTCCCTGCGTGAAGAAAACCACCGCACAACGAAACTTCAAGTTGGGTACAGCGACAAAGTACCTCAGTTTGACTTGCAATTCATCTTCGACACTTGCCGAACTTACGGAAGAACCGTCGGTATTAGTAACGCTTACAGAAATCAGCTTCAGTTCTTCCGAACCTGGAGCTTGTTCCAATGGCCACTCCCTACTGTTGCCAGTCGCAAAAGCCCCTTCGACGTAAGTGCGAATGACGTCTGCGGTCGGTCCCTCCTGAACCAGCGAACCGCCTTCGAGCAGAAGTGCCTTGGAACACAAGCGCGTTACGGCCGGCATATTATGGGAGACGAATAGCACCGTGCGGCCGCTTAGACTAACGTCCTCCATCTTACCCAAGCACTTGTTTTGAAACGCCAAATCGCCGACAGCCAAAACTTCGTCGACGATCAGGATCTCTGGATTCATATGGGCCGCTACTGCAAAGGCGAGCCGTACATACATTCCACTGCTATATCGCTTAACTGGCGTATCAAGGAATTTTTCTATTTCGGCAAAGTCTACGATTTCATCGAAGTGTCTCTTAATTTCCTTGCGACTCATTCCCAGTATGACGCTATTTAGAAAAATGTTTTCCCTGCCGGTTAGCTCGGGGTGAAAACCAGTTCCAACTTCAAGCAAGCTTCCCACACGTCCGTATAGTTCAATTCGCCCAGTCGTGGGTTCAGTGATGCGGGAAAGAATCTTAAGTAATGTTGACTTACCCGCGCCGTTTCTACCGATGATGCCGATGATCTCTCCAGGCTTCACCTCCAAATTAATGTCCCTGAGGGCCCACAGAGTTTCAGTCTTGGATGATTCGCGCCCGGATAATCTACCGAAGGGAGCGCGCAAAATTTCGGCAAGGGAGTCTCGGAGAGTGTCAGGCGACTTGTTCGTCTTGTTAAGAAGATACTGCTTGCTTAGGTTCTCGACCCGTATGATTGGTTTCATCTGTTAAATAATATCTGCGAAACTTCTCTCCATGCGGCGAAAGGCATAAGCGGAGTACACGAAGATCATGACCGTAGCAACGGTGGCGTAAGCTAGAGGGACCAATTTAAAGGATCCCCCCAATATAGCTGTCCGGAAACCTTCAACGATCCCAGCCATAGGGTTCAAGTAATACAGCCACCTCCATTTCTCTGGAACCAGGCTGGCCGGATAAGCAACTGGCGAAACAAACATCCAGAGCTGCGTAAATACCGGCAAGATGACACCTACGTCTCTATATTTAACGTTTAATGCCGAACTCCACATTCCCACGCCCCATGAAAACATTGTGATGAGGGCGATGAGGAGAGGCAGGGCAAGCAGATTTTTCGTCGGTACCACTCCGTAATAGAACATCAGCGGAGCGAGAATGATTAGCGCAATGCCGAAATCCAGAAGACGCGCGCCGATCGCTGCTCCAGGGATGATCATTCGCGGGAAGTAAACTTTGGTAATAAGGTGTGTATTACCGACCAGGCTATTACTACTCCCGGCCAGTGCAGCCGAAAAGAAAGACCAGGGTAAAAGCCCAGTGTAAACGAGCAAGGCATACGGAGCACCGTCTGTAGGGACACGCGCCAGTACGCCGAGAAAGATCGTGAAGATTAGAGTTGCAACTAGCGGCTGGATTACGACCCACACCACACCAAGCACCGTCTGTTTATACCTGACCTTAAGATCACGCCATATGAGAAAGTAGAACAAGTCTCGGTACGCCCACAGATCACTAAGATTAATTGATCCCCAGGCCTTCCGCGGTTCTATAACCACTAACGGTTTCTCCGGGAGTGGGCGCACAGTAGGATGTGACTCTGTCTCGATGGCCAAGCCTTTTATTGTAGGAGCAACCAATTCCTGGTCCTCTAGCAGAAACTGCCTAAAATAAGTTGGAGTCTACAAACGAATCCGTTCAATAACGAATTGGCCTGTGTGCATGTACCAGCTATGACAATCAGACGTATTGGCTACAAAACTATCCACAGCCTCTTTTAATCCGCGGCAAGTCGTGAAACCGTAGTCATCGATTACCATCACCCCGTTTGGAACTAAGCGTGGCCAAAAGAACTCAAGGCAACTGACTGTTGATTGATAGATATCGACATCAATGTGGACAAGTCCGAAAGATAGTTCGGCGATGTCAGCCCTTCGGTCTTCAAACCTGCCATCATGGATACTAACGTTCTTAAAGCCGGACAAGTAGTCAGTGACTTGTGCAAGACTGGTATCACTAAAAAGCCCAACTTGATGCGGTCCGTCCTTACTTAAGTAAATTTGATCAGGATGACCGCTGAAAGTATCAAAAATGTGTATGGGAACATTGTGGCCGAAGTGTGCGAACGCGGAGGCTAAAAACCACGCAGAACCTCCTCTGTAAGAGCCAACCTCAGACACCGGTTGCTGAAGTTGATAGGCGTTTTTTACCGCCTGCCATAGGACCAATAATCGATCGTAACTGAGCAGAGTTCGGCCGTCGGCAATAGCGGCTCGTGCCACCTCAGCAAAACCTGGCTCCTCCCGAAAATCATAAAGTTTATGGGCGCTCGGGGATAAGTACTTGGGAATCTCAATAAAATCCGGGTTGGGTTTCCTAACTTCATAACCCTTACTTCTTATTATCTTGTGAAAAACCTTCTTGATGATTCGCATGACGAGACGTATGTGGTGCAAGCAATCTACTTCAATTTTCAAAAATCTCTAAGTCAACAGGGCAGTTTTTGAATCTTTGTCTCGAGGATCGAGGGCGAGAGGCCTCAACGAACCCGGTGAGACTAATTCAGAACCGTCGCCTTTCGCTCTACGCCAAAGATAGTTAGAGAGCGACTCGATGCAGAGTATGCGGACGAACAAACCGGGCACCGGCGGGGAATAAACAATCCCCTCGCAACCGCCGAGTCAGCGGTCGCGAGGGGATTGTGGTCATGCCGGGAATAGCGTGTTCGCTAGTTCTGAGGGAACGGAGTACCGCCCGGTGCGGTATTAGTGGTGTTCCCAACAATGCTGTTATTCCCTCCGCTGTCTACGTTAGCGGCTGGCGAGAGGGACGTCCCGTTTTGAAGGATATTGCACCTGGCAATGCGCGCCCTGGAACCGCCGACGACATTTACCCCAGTTCCGGTGTTGTTGGAGATGGTTGTGCTGTCGATGTTAACAAGGCTGCCGGCTGTCGACTCATTTGTTTGGACGCCAGTGGTATTGGAGCTAATCATGCTGTCATGAATATTACCGATGGTGCCGTTAACCTGGTCTACACCGATGCCGCATTTAGTGATTTGGACATTGTTGACGTTTAACCGGATCGAACCACCACTGAATGCACTTGTCCTGATCCCTGAACCAGCGCAGTTTCTGATGGTTGTTTTATTTACAGAAATAACCGTGGTGGCTGCGGCACTGAAGGCTGCCTCAATGCCGTCGCCAGCGAAGCCGTCAATGAGCGTGTTTTCAACGTGAAGTGTGTTTCCAGCAAGCAATCGGATTCCATCTAGACCATTGCTGGCGCCATTGATATTTAGCCAATCAAGTCGCACGGACTTGCGGGTATCTGCGGCATCCGTGATGTTAATGATTATCCCATTTACCAGGGAGGCAAGAATAGAACCATACCCTTGGCCACCACCGCCGCCATTGATAGTTACTGACTTTGTAATCGTGACCGCGCCAAAACCACCGGGATCAAGTGTGCTGATCTCGCCGTCTCTGGCGGTCTTCGAAATGGCGCCGGCATATGTCTTACATGGTGCGGTGCGACTGCACGGGTTGGCATCATCGCCAACACCGGATACCCAAGTGCGGAGTGCCTGCGCGGGGGCGAGCGTGGTGATGGCGAGAATGAATATCGCGGCACCCAGGCCTTGCAAGGTAAATCGAATCTTATTCATGAAAAATCTCCTTATCGAGTCTGTGGGTACTTAGTTATGGCGCCTTGCGGGGTGTATCGCCCTCTGACGCAACAAGAACTTCTATGCATCCTTCAAAGAGGAATTGAATTAAGCCACGGCCTATCCGCCGGGCGCATCAGGGGTTGTGAACTTCATAGCCATGAGCTGGGCCCTCGGATTACCTAAACCTGAAGTTGGCGCGGTGCTCGGTACCATCATTCAGCTTCACTATTAGCTGACGACAAGTACCTGCCCACGAAGTCTCACTCAACCAGACGTAATGATATTGGTCAGATGCGGAGTTGTAGACCAGGCTACTTCCTCCGGCAGTAACAGTTTCTTCCACGTCTGCCTCTGGATCGGTTCCGTCGCAGCTGATTCCCATCGAATACGGGGAATTTACTGCGAAGATATTCAAACCTTTGTTACCGCTAAGGCTGAATTTCACCGGAATCGCCCTGCCGGCATTCACAACATTTAGTACTGGCAGATTGTCCACAGGAGCGAAGAATCCCGTGAAGTTGTAAAGCACCGTAACTGTAAAGCTGCAACTGCTCGTATTTAACGCCTGGTCCGTTGCCGTAACATTCACCGTTGTGGTGCCAACCGGGAATGTAGAACCGGACGCAAGGCTAGTGGTTACTGTTGGGGTCGAGCAGTTGTCAGTTGCTGTGGGGGCCGGGAAGTTCACAGCCATCGATGTGGCTGAACTATTCGCCGGCAGTGAGACAACGATATTTGTCGGACAGCTAAGCGTAGGAGCTGTCGTATCGTTTACTGTAAACGTTGTGGAAGCCGTACTGCTGTTGCCTACCGCATCGGTAGCGACGATGGTGATGGTGTGCGTTCCCAGAGTAACCATCGTACCTGCGGCAGGGCTTTGCGTAATGGTAATCCCTGCACCCGAGCTGCAGTTGTCGGTAACAGACGTTCCTGAAACAACATTTGGAATGCCCGACTGGCAGCTTCCATTAGCCGAGGCTACCGTGGCTGCGGGTACTGTAATTACGGGGGCAGTGCTGTCAATCACAGTGATGGTTTGTGTTGCGCTCGAGCTATTTCCCGCGGCATCTGTCGCAGTGAACGTGCGAGTAATTATTAGCGGGCTAGCAGCCGAGCCGGCACCTCCGTTGTTTGTATCAGAGGCGGTTACGGTAGGTGGTGCGCAGTTGTCTGAGGCAGTCGCCTGCGAGCCGTTGGCTGCGGGCACTGCGCTCGCGCATTCATACGTTGCGTTTGCCGGGGCTGTAATCGTTGGCGCTTCGCCATCTGCGACAGTAATTGTCTGACTGTCGCTGGCGGAGTTGCCGGCGGCGTCAGTTGCAGTGTAGGTGCGAGTGATAATCAATGGATTGCTAGCCGATCCGGCGCCGCCATTGTTCGACTCGGCGACTGTTACCGTGGGAGCTCCGCAGTTATCGATTGGCGGGCCAGGAGGCAGCGGATTACCGTTTTCGTCGAGTAACTCGCCGTGGGTTGCTTGTGATGGATCTGCCGCAGGTACCGCATTGAGACATACATAAGTGGCGTTAGCGGGGGCGGCGATTGATGGCAATGAACCATCAATCACGGTGACCGTTTGAGTATCGGTGGCGGTATGTCCTGCGCCGTCCGTGGCCGTATAGGTGATAGTAGTCGTTCCGACTGGGAAGAAGTTCCCCGAAGGAACGCCGGTTCTAACAAAACTCACCGAACAGTTGTCCGTGGCGTTGGCTGTGCCTAGTTCGGATTCTCCGATTACGAAGCCACAGGAACCTACGGTATTCGGAGGAGTGGTGATCGAAACGTCAGCTGGGGCCTCAATGGTCGGACTCTCAGTATCAGTTCCGCAATTACTTGAGTTGACGATGATGCTCTGAGTGCAAGTCGATGACAGACCCGAATCGGCCGTGGCCGTCCAGGTTATCAACGTAGTGCCAACTGGATAGGGCGCGGTGAGTTCTTGACTGTCTCCTCGAACCCCGGCTACCGAAACACCCGTGGTCGGATTTGTCGTGGGCGTACCGGGATCAACCGTAGCTTCAGAAGAATTCGCCGGAGCCGTTGCTGTCTGATTTGCGGGACAGGTAATACTCGGCGCGCCTTCGTTTAGGACCGTTACGGTAAAGCTACAACCGCCGTTGCCTGCGCTGGATGTTACGACAACTGTTGTGGAGCCGACTGGAAAGAAAGATCCCGATGCGTGATCTGAACTGAGGGTTCCGCAGTCTCCGAATCCTTCGGCATTCGCGAACGAGACCAGTGCGCCCTGTGTTCCGTTCTGAGTAGTATTCGCCGCGACGGTAATATCGTTCGGACAATCGAGCGTGCAGCTTGCCGGAGCAGTTCCGGCTGCGACCTTGGCTTCAGCCAAAGCTGAATTATCGGGCGCATGAAGTTCATTGGTGTTGCTGGCTATGGTGGCCGTGTTAGAAATTGTCGTTCCTACGGGAATTCCAGTGCTGAGTTGATAGATAAATGTGAATGTTGCCGACGCGCCTTTGCCAAGGCTACTTAAAGTACAAGTTGTGTCTATTGAATTGTCGGTACAAGAGAAGGTAGGACCGTCATCCTGGCTGGAAGACAATCGGCTGGCATTGTTGGGAATCGTTTCTGTTAGTACAACGTTGGAAGCACTGTCGGGGCCATTGTTCGTAATAGTCACTTCATAATTGACCACGCCGCCGGAGAGAAACTCAGATTCAATACTGTTCGAAACGGAAAGATCGACGACCGGTGCTGCCGGGTCAGTGCCAGTAAAAAGGCTTAGGGCTCTCAAACTGTCGGAGTCGGAGAGATATACCTTCCAATTCCCAGTTGCGCTTACTGTCCAAGTTGCGGTGGCGCTTGTTGGGCTAATCGTATCGGTCTCGACGGCATCACCTTGGGAATTCACCCAATATATTTTTCCTGGACGTAGCAACGTGCCGACAGCCTTCGCGCATGCGACATCTCCGACTGTAAAGATGGTTTTTGGGGTTGTGCAGTCGCTCGCGTAAGTCGAGACACTTTCTGGAATAAATTCTTCTTGCAAAAAACTCATGAATGGAACAACTGACTCGACACTGGCGATGGGACGGACGATTCCATCTGTTGGCTTACTTGAAGGCGCTGCGACACTCGAGAGGTCTTTCGGAGTAGTCTTTCTGAGTAGGGGAGCAGAAGAAACTGTGAACAGTGGAAGTACCACTACCGCCGCAAAAGCAGTCGCGATGCCTATCCGAAGTACATTACTTTTAGACAAAAGAGAATAGCTGCGGGGCACGTTTCTTTGATTCATGGGTAAGTTTCTCCTTAACTACTCAGGTGCTAAGAGCATCCCTTGAGGATTCGCTCACGGCTCGTGTGCTTGGGTCTTGCGCAAGAAGATGGAGGGCCTTACAGGTAGGTACCGAAGGCAAGGAAAGAATGGGGGATATTCTTGCACGATTGGTAAACTATGCTTATTTGCAGATCAGAGGGTTGGACGCGGATTGTTTAACTCAACCGACTCTGAGTCACACCAAAAATTTCAACCAGTAATGATTAAAGAAATGCTTAGGTTGCAAACGTATGAGCTTCGTTCGTCAGCTAATCGGAGTATGTGAAGAGGTCACGTAGGGACTTACCTTTGTGTATTCCTGAGGCGACCAAAAGCAAAGACCTTGACCAAGAGACGCGCTTTTAATTCATTTTTAGCAAGATGTCAAGAATAATTTCCGAAATTTATAATGGAGGCGAGGTTCCAAAATGGACCGCTCCCGGTTGACACCCCAGAGGAGAGCTATTAGGTTTCGTTACGGTCCTCAAGCACTCGAAGCTTTACAAGAGGCATAACTCAACTCAGTCATATGGTCAAACTCTTTGTTACAGGTGGAGCAGGTTTTATTGGTTCGGCCTTCATTAGGCTGTTGTTGAGCGAGGTGCCTAATGCGGCCGCTACTAATTTCGATGCTCTCACGTACGCAGGAAATCCCGACAATGTCGCGGACTTGGAAGACGATACGAGATATCTTTTCGTTCACGGCGATATTGCCCAGCGAGATCAAGTGCTGGCAGCATTAGATAAAGGGACGGATGCGATTATTAATTTTGCCGCGGAGTCACATGTCGATCGTAGTATTGTTTCGGCAGATGAATTCCTTCGCACTAACGTAACAGGCACCCAGGTGCTCCTGGATGCAGCCAGAGAACGAGGGGTAAAAAGGTTTGTTCAAGTTTCCACTGACGAAGTGATGGGCAGTTTGCCGGAGGACCAAGAAGCCTATTTTCTCGAGGACTCCCCTTTCGCCCCCAACAGTCCGTACGCCGCGTCAAAAGCTGCGGCTGAACATTTGGTTAGGGCCGCTCACCATACGTTTGGCTTAGACACCGTTGTGACGCGCTGCGGTAATAACTATGGACCTCGCCAGTTTCCCGAAAAGTTTCTACCACTGGCTTTGTCAAACGCGTTGAATGACCAGCCCATCCCTGTCTATGGTGATGGCCGCAATGTTCGTGACTGGATTTATGTTGAGGATCATTGCCGCGCAATATTGCTGGCTCTGCAAAAGGGAAGGCCGGGAGGGGTTTACAATATTGGAGCACGCAATGAGCAGCGCAATATCGACGTTGTCGAATCTCTTCTGCGTACCTTGGGTAAGCCCCGTTCGTTGATTACTTACGTCAAGGATCGACCGGGCCACGACCGTCGCTATGCCATCGATCCCTCACGGACCGAATCGGAGTTGGGCTGGCAACCACTGGAATCCTGGGAGAGTGGTCTGAAAAAGACAATCGAATGGTATCAGCAGAACAGCCAGTGGATTGAGCGCACACGCAGCGGAGCTTATCGGGAGTACTATCGGGCCCAGTACGGCACTGAGGTAGGAGCAAATTGAGAGTACTGATAACAGGTAGTGGGGGGTTGGTGGGTCGAATGGCCGCCCATTATTGCCGTTCCCAAGGTGATCTCGTGCGAGCTCTCAACCACGGCGGCCTTGATATCAGTGATCGGGATGTAGTGCGACAGATTGTTTTGGCTGAAAAGCCCGAAGTCGTCATCAACTGTGCTGCTGTGACGGACGTAGATGGATGCGAGTTGGATCCTGATCGAGCCTACGCAGTCAATGCTCGCGGCCCTGAAAATCTGGCCGTTGCTAGTCGTGAGGCTGGAGCTCTGCTGGTGACTATCTCCACCGACTATGTGTTCGATGGCACCAAATCAGGTTTCTACACGCAGCGAGACCAGCCGAACCCTACTAGCATCTATGGGCAGTCGAAACTGGATGGCGAGCGACGTGCTCAGCAAGCGCTGGCCAGGTCAATCGTGGTGCGAACGGGATTCGTTTTCGGCGTAGGGGGCACTAATTTTTTGAGCATGATTGTGGATCGAGCGCGTCGTGGTGAGAAACTCAAGGCCATAAATGACAGCTTCGGGACTCCCACATATGCCAGGGATTTAGCGATTAGGCTACGGGACTTGGCTCAGCATGATCTCCCCGGAATCTATCACGTGGTCAACGCAGGTGACGGGGCCAGTTATGAAGAATTTGCCCGTCACGCCCTGGATTTGAGTGGCTTTGGGGCAAACGAAATAGAGAGCGTTGAAACGGACGCACTCAATCGTCCAGCTCCGCGCCCACGAAATTCCCGGTTAAAGTGCTTGCTTTCGGAGGCTATAGGATTATCCCCACTTCCTGACTGGCGAGACGCCTTGAAGGATTTTGTATCCACCCAAAGACATGCAGATTCGATAAAGCAGGTGCCGGGAGAAGTAGCGGTCAGCAGCTAGTTTACCCCTATTTCGCCTTGCCAGAAGCTAACTGTCTGATATTATCTAACACTTATTGGGATGGTCTATTAAAGGTCTAAAAAATTATGATGTCGCCAGATAATCGATTAATACCAGTTGCGCCGTTGGATCGCCGTTTGGATCGCCAAGTGGCAGAAATTTCCCAAGCTAAAACGTACGGAGCATCTGTCCTCGAACCCACAACATTCAGGGATTACCTATTTGTAATTCTGAAGCGTAAGTGGCTGATTCTTAGTCTCGTTTTGGCTGTCACGTCCCTTGTGACGATTCAAATGTTCCGTTCACCTTCAATTTATGAGGGCGAAACTACCATTCGAATTGAACCCAAGCCCAAAAGCGTGCTGCAGACGAAAGACATCGTCATTAATGCTCAAACCGATCCGACGTTCTGGGGTACCCAGCTGAAACTTTTGGAAAACCCCGCCCTTGCGCGACAAGTCGTGCTGACTCTTGATCTCCAAAATAACCCGACCTTCTTCGGTGGCCAGCAACAAAGCGGTATCTTTGCTTCGCTGCGTAGAATCTTCGTGGGCGCAAAAAAGAAACCGGACGGTTCGACAGATCCATCCACTGCACTTTCCGTGGTTGGGGAAAGCGAAGTTACCGACCGAGCTCTAACTGCTGAAGAGCTCGCCAAACTTGAACCGTACGAAGATGCCATCATCGCCGGCGAAACAATAGACCCGATTCCCACCACGAATCTCGTTAAGATTAGGTATGCCCACTCCGATCCCGAGCTGGCCCAGAAGATTGCTAACACTCTCGCCGAAGTATTCGTCAATAACAATCTGGCTCGTGCCACTCTCGGTTCGACAAAAGCTGAGGATCTCTTGGCCAGAGAAATTGCTAACCTGCAGACCGAGATCAAGCGGGATCAGGAAAAGCAATTCAACTATGCCAAAGCCCACAACCTTCCGCTAACGACCGATCCCAGCGGCAATCTCGAAGCAAAGCGACTGGCGACGCTCAGTAGTCAACTCCTGGATGCGGAGAACGAAAGAAAGAACCTACAGGCTCAGTACGAAGCAGCCAAGAAAGAACGCGACTCCTTTTCTATTCCCGATGTACAAGCTTCAGCGCGCGTCGAAAAATTAAGAGAAAGAATCTCCGCGCTGCAGGAAAAACGTGAAGCGCTCCTGATGGTCTACACACCTGAATGGCCTGAGGTGAAAAAGTTAGACGCTCAGATCAAGCCAATCGAGGCGGAACTCGCCAAAGCACCGACTGAAATAGTTTCTTCTATGAAAAGGAAATATGAGGCCGCGGTGGCGCGAGAGAACAGCCTAAGACGATCTTACGAGGAGCAAAAGGGAACGACCACGCAACAGGTACGAGACCAAATAGACTTGATTGCAATCAGTCAGGAGCTGGAGACAAACAAACAATACTTGAACACACTGGTGCAACGGCAAAGGGAACTGCAGGTAACTTCAAGCGACAGATCAAACGAAGTTTCGATTGCCAACTATAGCCGTTTAAAGACTACCCCTATCGGCCCACCGCGGATGCGCAACATCATCATTGCTTTTATGTTGTCCCTGGTAGCGGGTATCGGTTTGGCGTTCCTGTTGGATTTCCTGGATGACACGGTGAAGTCTCTTGAAGATGTCGATCGTTACATTCACCTACCTGCCCTCGCATTAATCCCGGCCAGCAGATCTGACCGAGCTCGACTGATTGGGCTACCCGGCGCTTCATCTGCCGGCCCATCGGAGTCAACCGCGCTGGCCATGATCGACGATGCCCGGTCTCCGATTGCCGAGTCTTACAGGCATTTGAGGACTTCACTGTTGCTTTCCTCTGCAGGACAGCCACCGAAGACCATTCTGGTTACTTCGAGTCAACCATCCGAAGGAAAGACAACTACCGCGATTAATACCGCATTCATGTTGGCTCAGACTGGCGCAGAGGTGCTGATTGTCGATTGCGACTTACGACGGCCGCGACTTCACGCTCACTTTGAAATTCCAAATTCGCGTGGTCTGACAAACTGGCTTTCCGGTGAGCCTGATCTGGACCAGTTAATCCAGACCTACGATAAACTTGCTAACCTCAAACTCTTGACCTCTGGTCCAGTCCCTCCAAATCCAGCGGAGCTGTTGGGCTCAGATCAGATGCGGAAGTTGTTGGGATTACTAGGCGAGCGTTTTGGCCACATCATCATCGATTCCCCACCAGCAATCTCCTTCACTGACGCTTCCATTCTTTCGACGATGGCCGATGGGGTGGTTTTGGTGGTTCACAGTGGAAAGAGTTCACGGGCAGTAGTCCGGCGCGCCAAGCAACAATTGCTTGATGTCGGCGCACATATCTTCGGTGTGGTGCTCAACAATGTGAAGCTGGAAACGCAAGACTATTATTATTCAGGCTACTACTCGAGCTACTACTCCGATACAGACGCTGAGGAAAAGACTGAAGGTACGGCTGGAGCTGCGGCCGGGTCGAGCTAGTTCCTCGTAGGTGTCACAGTTGAAGCCTCGCAAGAGATTTGGAACTTGCGAGGCTCGCAGATCGATTATTGTGATTCTCGCAGATTTGCGCCGTACAAGATCTCTTCTCCCAACTAATCAGAATTCGCGCGTCCATCTCGTCGCTGATAATCCCACGTCAAATTCGCCGTTAAGGTCACTGCCCTAATCCAGATTGGGTGTCTGGCATTAAACTCTGCGTGATGGCCGATCTACACTATGAACTGTTAAGAGCATGGGATTGACTGCATTTAAGGAACAAGAATTGACGCAAGCCAAATGGAAATCAGCGTAGTTGTTCCCGTCCGCAACGAAGAAAAATCCATAAGGCATCTCCTCGACGGGTTGCTCGCGCAGACCCGTAAGCCTAACGAAGTGGTAATAACGGATGGCGGTTCGACAGATGCAACCGCGGAAATTATTGAAGAGTATTCCAATCGAGGATTCCCTGTGCGCCTGATTCGGACCACAGGTGCTTTACCGGGGCGCGGACGCAATCTCGCTGCTGCGGAAGCGAGATTTGAATGGCTGGCTTTTATCGACGCTGGGATACGTCCTGCTGCAGACTGGCTCGCTGCCCTATCAGAGCGTGCCGAAGCCGAAAAGGCTGATGTTGTCTATGGAGGATGGGAGCCCAACATCGACAACTTTTTCGCCGAGTGTGCTGCAATCGCTTATGTACCACCGCCGACCAGAAACGGCGACGCAGTGATGCGGCCGAGATTCATTGCGTCGACGCTGATGCGCCGGCATGTCTGGGAGTCGGTAGGGGGATTTCCTGAGGACCTTCGTTCGGCTGAAGACCTGCTGTTCATGAATAAAGTTGCCGACAGTCGCTTTCGCGCTGCCTACGCGCCTGCTGCAATGGTGCGTTGGAGTTTACAGCCTACGCTTGCTCTGACTTTCAAACGATTTGCTTCTTATGCGCGCAACAATATTCGAGCGGGGTTATGGGGCGACTGGCAAGCAGCGATCTTCAAACGATACGGTTTGATTTTGCTTTCGGCATTTCCGGCATTCGTTCTTGGCCCACGCTGGTTACTGCTAATGCCAGCGCTCTGGTTGCTGATGCTGACGGCGCGTGGACTGGTCGCAATTTGGCGTAATCGAAAGTGCTATCCGGCTAATTTAGCTCGGAACGTACTTCGCTTAGCGGTACTAATCCCATTCCTAGCCATGCTGGATGCTGCCGCGATGGTGGGTAGTCTGCAATGGCTCTTTAAGGATCGAGTTAATAAAACGATTGGTGTTACCAATGGCGCTTAAGGGCCGGCGCGTTCTGTTTGTATCCTATAACGGAATGCTGGATCCTCTGGGCCAGAGTCAGGTCATCCCGTATTTGCGGGAACTCGGAAAGCTAGGTGTGTTCTTCACCTTACTCAGTTTTGAGCGCGCTTCGGCGCTTGAGACTGCGGGATCAGCAAAATGCGCCGAACTCCGCCGACAATTGGCAGCCGACAACATTGAGTGGCACTGGCTGCCCTATCACCAGAAACCATCCCTTCCAGCAACGATCTATGACGTCCTTTCCGGCATTCGATATGCTGCGAAGCTGGTGAGAAAAAATAAGATTGAGTTAGTACACGCACGTAGCCACATTCCAGCGACAATTGCCCTCGCCCTAAAAAAGAGATTCCACGTAAAGATTATCTTTGATGTGCGAGGATTGATGGCCGATGAGTACGTTGATGCAGGTCACTGGCGCCGAGACAGTTCTCCCTATCGATTGACGAAGACGATGGAACGTCGTGCGTTAACAGCTGCCGACGGAGTGGTCACACTCACCGAAAAGATTTGGCCCATTATCAAAGAGTGGGATGGCCTGCGTGGACGCAACATCGCCCACGAAGTGATACCTTGTTGCGCCGATCTACAACTGTTCAGTTTTAGTCTCCAGGATCGACTGAAGCGAAGGGAGCAGCTTGATCTCAAAGAGAGATTTACGGTTGTGTACAGTGGCTCAATTGATGGCTGGTATCTGACGGCCGAGATGGCCGACTTCTTTGCCACGCTTGCCAGCCGACGTGCGGACGCGCATTGTCTGTGGCTCAGCCCGGGCAAACATGACCGGATCGATGCCCTGATGAAAGCGAGAAGGATCGAGCCGGGTCGTTATACGATCGTGGCTGCAGCGCCGGCTGAGGTTCCTTCGTATCTTTCTGCGAGCGATGCTGGTTTGGCTTTCATTAAGCCTTGCTTTTCAAAGCTTGCCTCATCTCCGACAAAGAGCGCCGAGTATCTTGCATGTGGTTTGCCGCTGATTATTAATGCAGGAATCGGTGACTCTGATCAGCTTATTACTGAGGAAGGTGTGGGAGCATTAGTAAAAGAATTCACGCAGTCAGAATATGATTGTGCTCTGGAAAGAATTGAAGTGCTCATGCGCGATCGAGCAACGACCAGGATGCGCACACGTGAAGTAGCCGAGAGACTATTCGATGTTCGCGTTGCCGGAGTCGAAGGTTATGCACATCTTTACGAAAAAGTCCTCGCCAGTGATAGTTAGATCCAGCGATCTGGAGTGTTCGCACTCTTAACATGAAAGTTGTCGCGTTCGCATCATACCCGGTTCAAGCAGCGGCAACCCGCTATCGTTTGGAACAATTTACGGGCGCTCTATCTGAGCGAGGAATTGAGCTTTCCATCTTACCCTTCCTTGATGCCGGTCTATTTAACTCATTGTACAAACGCGACGCATTACCACGAACGGCGGTTGGTCTAATCAAGGCGGGCCTACTTCGATTTAAAGACGTCCTCGCAGCGCGTCGAGCGGATGTCGTTCTTATTCAACGTGAGGCAATGATATTTGGGCCACCGGTGATTGAGTGGCTTTGCACTCAATTGAAGGGACGTCCAATGGTGCTTGATTTGGATGACGCAACTTACATCCCCTATACTAGCCCGACTTTTGGCAAGCTGGGAAAAGCCTTCAAATGGTTTAGTAAGACCGACGATCTCATTCGATGGGCCACCCTCGTAACGTGCGGGAATACCGCTATTGCCGAATACGTTTCCAGCAAAGGAGCAAAGGCCCGAGTTATTCCGACCGTGGTAGATACCGATGTATTTCATCCGGTGCCCAGGAGTAAAGACGACGCTCTAGTGCTCGGATGGATTGGCACACATTCTACCTTCCCATATCTGGAATCAACTTTTCCAGTCTTGAGCGATCTAGCCAGGAATCATCAGTTTCGTCTGAAAATTGTAGGAGCCGGCAAGCGCGAGATCACCATTCCGGGAGTTGCGGTTGAAAATCTTGAATGGCAACTCGATCGCGAGGTCAAAGATTTCCAGTCGCTTGATATCGGACTTTATCCGATAGATCCGAGTTTATATGCGTCCGAGTGGGCCGCTGGAAAATCGGGCTTCAAGGCTATTCAATACATGGCCATAGGAATCCCCTTCGTGGCCACACCCGTTGGCGCCGTAAAAGAGATTGGACGAGAAGGTCAGACACACTATTGTGCAACGACAGCTGATGAGTGGCGCAAGGCACTTTCAACTTTGATTGAGGATCCAGCAGTTAGGGATCAAATGGGAAAGGCGGGTCGGCAGTGCGCGCTTGAGCATTACGGGCTATCGGCGCAAGCCGACAAATTGGCGAGCGCTTTGCGTGAAGCAGCACAGAGGAACTGAGACGAAGCCATGATGATGGTACAGTCTGAGTCGGGCGGTCTCGCTTTTAACTGTCATGCACAAGCTTATCGGTGTGAAGGAAACGAGAGCTGCGCATGGTCTGGAAGTGCGAGGGTTAATGCGGAGAACAGGTAGATTCAAATTGTTTGCCCTGGCTTTGGTCGCGTTGCTTCCTTCCGCCCTGAAACGTCCCTCGTATCGCATCCTCTTCGGATACCACATCGGTAAGCGCGTAAGGATCGGACTCAGCATAATTGATGCGCGCGAGTGCCGGATAGATGACGACGTTCAGATAGGCCACCTCAACGTAATAATCGGGTTGGAAAAGCTCACCATCGGCGATCATACTCGCATCGGGTATTTGAATATTATCCGAGGTGGTGACGAAGTGAACTTGGGCCGTTACTCCGAAATCATCCGCCTAAACGAAGTTAATTCTATTCCCGAGCCGGATGTAGTGAATCCCACCGATCCACGATTCCTGTTAGGGCCGGGTAGCATCATCACCACTGGCCACAAGATTGACTTTACTGATCGCGTCACAATTGGGCGCCGGACCATTATTGGCGGACGGAATTCATCTCTCTGGACTCATAACAGGCAGCGCACGCGTCCGATAGAAATCGGTTCCTTTGCCTATATTGGCTCCGAAATTCGCATAGCTCCGGGAGGATCGTTGCCTTCACGATGCATAGTTGGCATTGGGTCAGTAATAACCAGCGAATTGGCGGAAGAGGAATTTCTAATCGCTGGCGTCCCTGCCAAGCCGGTTAAGAGGCTAACCGAGGAAGACCAATTCCTGATCGAACGAAAGACCAGAGTAGATCTCCCAGACGACGTTTAATGAGACAAATGAAATCCGCTTTGCTCGCGCAGAAAGTAGTCAGCAAATAGGGGAGTAAGCTTTCGGCTTTTCCTCAAAAGCGACTACGTCTTGTCACCGCGCTGAAGCCCGGTGACGAATGGGAGCGGTCGAGTAATATTTTGAGGCAATGCCCAAAGTTTTCAATTCGAGGTGAAACTTCGGTGTGCTCTTATGCCCTTGTCTTCGAGTAGCAGTAAAGGTCAACTAACACTATCCAGATTGCTTCTGGCTGCCACTGTCTTACACATCACTTTCACCATTGGAATCTTTTTAGTTGGTCGTCTCGGCGTTTTGCCCAACACCTTTGACGAATACGGTATTGGCACCTCGTTCGCGATTGACTCAAAGAGTTATAGAATTGAAGCAGAGGATCTGGCCGATGCGCTGCGGCAGCTGAGATTCGCCGACTGGAATTCCTATCCAAGGATTCACGTCAAACTTTACTCTCTCAGTTTTGTCTTGCTTGATAAG
>DASSCG010000467.1:0-6268 GCA_035697925.1 Pyrinomonadaceae bacterium | reverse complement strand
TCTATCGGGTTGTTTCCCTGATCTGTGCAACTGGGCGACGGGGTTAACCATCTAGTTCCGATGTATAACTCAGTGATCGTACTCGGTTGCTTACTCTTGAAAGTCGCGTTTGCTGCGGCGTCATAGTTTTCAAAGTATGTTTCCAGACCAGAAAAGACCTCATCGTCAACGGAAATCTTGTAAGCATCGGGATCAGTTGTGACATCGAGATCCACCAAAGACAAGTCGTCGAATTTGTAGACCATACAGTTGCCTGTAGGTGCGAGTAGTTGGATGTACTGAATTTCTCCTTTAACTGGATGGCTGGGCCCACTACCTGGATCTTCGTTGAACTTGACGGTTGTAAGCGGTTCTGCTGCGGTTCCACCTTTGATGATGATGGGTGTACCACCAAGACTTTCCTGCACAAGCACAACGACCACCACTATGGCAACCACTACAGCTATCGTGACAGCCGTTGCGATGACGACGTTCCTAGTGGACATGTTGTCTCCTTTAAACGGACTCGGGCCGTTGAGGGCCGAGTTACTCTGGCAGATTCCTTAGGTGGCCCAGGAACTCTATCACATCGGGTCTCTCCTGAAATTTTTGAAAGACTTCTGGGCCCCAGGCGCGCTCTATCCGGGTGAGAGTTTCGCGCGCTTGCCGAGCGTAACTACGGGCGTTGGATTCATCACCCAATTGTTGGCTGGCTCGACCAGCTATGACGTTGGCTCGCCACAGCGATTCTTGCTGGTCCTTGCTGACGAAATGATTAGAGTCTGCGCGGACGATTTCCAGTGCTTTGGCAGCGTCTTGAGTCTCCAGCAGGACTTCGGCGAGGGTTAAGCGCGCACTGTATAACAGTGCCGGGTCGCCTAAGTCAATAGCCTTGGCGACCGCCTCATCGCACAATTTTTTAGCTTCAGATCCTTTTCCGGCCTTGAGTTTTGCTAAGGCAGATCCTCTCTTTGCCCTGGTCAGGAGAGCCAGATCATTCTCCGCCAATGCGAGGACCTCTGCGGCAGTGTTTGCGACTGAGGAAAAGTCACGGCGGCTCAAAGCGACCTCCAATTGGTTGGTCTGAACCTCGAGCAACATGTTCTTATAGCCCTTGGGACTCCTGGCGATCGTCAGGGATCTTTCGAACATCTGTTCAGCTTCCTGATAACGACCCAGACGCCAAAGCGCACTGCCGCAGTTGGATGTAGCGAAGCCCACCCCTAACTGATCACCTTTCGATTCGTTGGTAGCAAGACTCTTCTGAAATTCGTCCAGGGCTTCCGGATATCGTTCTTGCAAGAGTCTCACTGTTCCGAGGCCCTCGTGAGCAAAGGCTATGTGGTCGAGATCTTTGAGTTGCTCAGCTCGGACAAGCAGATCTGCGAAAGCATCTAATGCGGCCTGGTACTCGCCTGTCTGCTGAGAACCTCTGCCAATTAAGGCCTGGGCACTCATGAGCTCTTGAGAATAGCCGCCCAATCTTTGATACAAAGCCAGTGCCGATTGCACGTGCTGCAGCCCATCACGGTTATCACCGCGCGAGATCTGAACGCTACCCAATGCGAGCTGCGCCTGCGCTTCCGTGTTTTGAGCTTCGTTTCTACGCGCCAGGGCGAGCCCTTCCTCGAAATACTTCTCTGCATCTTCGTTACGACCGACACATTGGCAAGCACTGCCCAAACCAACCAGCGCTTGCGCCGTTAGCACATCCAACGAGTTCGCTCTTGCAATCTTGACTGCCTCCTCGCCTGATTGCTGCGAGCGCTCCGGCTCGCCTACAAAACACGAGAGTAGACTGAGCTGCAGAAGGATTCGAACCTGTTGATGTTTATTGTCCCTCGCGATAGTGAAAGCGTGTTCCAGGTTAGTCCGTGCTTCCTTGTAACTACTTACGCGGTTGAAAAACAGTCCACGCTGGAACAGAACCTCTGCTTGACCTTCCGCATTGCTTGTGGCCTCAAATGTCGCTTGGGCCTTCGCAAAAGCGGACAGCGCCTTCTCGGTGTCGCGCTTGCGGCCGTAAAGGCTGCCTAAGTGGAGGAACGCTGCAGCATCCTGGGCGTTGACCTGGGTGGCTCGTTCGAAACTTTCGATAGCTTTTTCAAACTCATAATTCTTCTCGTAAGCACGACCGAGGTCGACGTCAATCCCCTGCTGGCTCGAATTCCGCTGGCGGAGCGTGAGATAAGCCTCAACAGCTTTGGGAAACTCGCGCTGGACTGTTGCCCTAATTGCTGTGAGGTGAAGCTGGTCGAGTGTACCCAAGCCTTCACGACCTTCTTCAGCGCTTAACATCTCCTGGCGGGCGCGGTCAGTGACGTCGAGTTCCATTAGCGCCTCTGCCAATCTTGCATGGGCCAGGGCAAACGAATCGTCATTTTTAACTGCCTGCTCCAACATCTTGCTGGCCTGAAAGTAAGCCCCGTCGCGCAGGCTTTGAGTTCCGCGTTCATACCAAAACTGAGCAGCCGGCGCCGGCTGCTTCGCGCTGGTTCGCCAATAGCGAGTAGTGGCCCATATGCCAAAACCAACTATCAACACCGCGAGTGCCGCAAGTGGTAGGTATCTGGTGACCGTCGAGAGCTTATTACTCGCCAGGATTCGATTTTGTGCCGAACCAGCCGCAGGCGAGAGCAGCATCGTACTCATCCCCTGACTTTCACCAATTGTAGTGTTTACTTCACGCAGTTCTCGGCGGAGATCTGACGCCGATTGGTAGCGCTCGTCTGGTTCTTTGGAGAGCGCCTTTAGATTTATCCGGTCCAGGTCTGTAGTGACGCGCGGATTGATATTAGATGGCGGCAGAGGATCGCAGTGGATCACATTGGTGCAGATCTCCATGAGGTTGCCACCAGCAAAAGCGGGACGACCGGTGAGGCACTCGTAAAGAAGTGAACCCAGCGCGAACAGGTCACTGCGCGCGTCGATGGTCATCCCCTTGGCTTGCTCGGGAGATAGATAGAGCGGTGTGCCGATAATGACACCCGGAAGCGTATGCCCACTTTCAACCAGGGCAGCCTGACTTGTTGAATTGCCCTCAGGAGGCTCGACCTCTTTGGCGAGGCCGAAGTCCAGAACTTTTACCTTGCCGCTGTCGCCGATGACTATGTTTGCAGGTTTGATGTCGCGATGAATAATGCCGCGTTGATGAGCTTCACCTAGTGCTTCCGCTATTTCCGACACAACCTCAATCGCTCGTGCAACCGAGAGTGGTCCGTCCCTAAGCACGCTGGCCAGAGTCGCTCCCTTCACCAACTCCATCACGATGAAGGGTTGGCCTTCTGCCGTGGTACCGTAATCGTAAATGGTTGCGATGTTGGGATGATTTAGTCTTGAAGCAGCGCGAGCCTCTCTATAGAACCGGCTGCGATATTGCTCGCTATCGTGGCCCGCGCTGAGGAGTTTGAGCGCTACTCGCCGGTCCAGACGTGTATCCTCTGCCATGTAGACGAGTCCCATTCCGCCTTCGCCCAGTTTTTCAAGTAGGCGATATCTCGCATCAACGAGTCCCGAAGTCTCACCTCCTGTTTGCGGTGAGACTGAACGCACTCGACTCGGCGTATAGGGGTTGCCAACATCTTCCGTGTAACAGTTGAAGAGATGAAGGTTGACGCCGGACGCCACCTCGATCATCCCAAGCTCATGAAGACGACTGTGCCACTCACTCGAATCAGGCAACAGGTCTACAACTGATTTAGAAATCAAGATGTGACCAGCATCCCCGCACTCCATAATCCGCTGTGAGTAGGTGATCCCATCGCCCGCCAACTTCATCGCTTCGTCATCTAGGCGGTAAACAGGACCGCTATGTATTCCCATTCGCAGCCTGGTTCCTCCAGCCGGCGGCAAAAGCCTTGCTACCTCGATGGCACATCGCAAGGGCGCTTCGGGATCCCGAGAAAACACGAGCGTCGCACCATCCACAGTGGGCAACTGGATCAGTTCCCTCTGAGTCTGAGTCCGATAGATCTTTTCATTGTCGCGAATTGCTTCTCGTAATCGGTCAACGGCTTGGTTCTGATCATCGTTGGACAGTCGTGAGTACTCGACGATCTCGAGCGATAAGATGTGACCAATTTCCAGTGTAGTGTTTAGGTTTGGCTGCCCAGACATTTAATGAACCCCTGGGAACGCTGGAAACGAAATAAGGATGGTTGCTACGGATGTAGGTGTTGCTGTCTGGCTATTCAGGCGACATCTTAGACAGATTTCAGCAGGGTTGCTAGAGATTAAGTCGAAATTTTTACTTCAATGACGGTGTGTGGTTAGAAAGCAGAACGGTCGACGAGCGGAACCGTTAGCAATGGGGGGCGTGAAAATCCCGGTAATGGTTATACGAGCCAGACTACACACAACGGCGCATGGCAGCGGTTACTGCAGTAACCACTATGGAACTTTTGCAGCCTGTTTTTGTCGGTCCTCTTCGGCCCAGGCCGCCGCAGAAACAAACGATTGCTTATCATAGACCAATACGATCGTCCCTACGGGCAACAACCGGCTCATCTCGCGGGATGCAAACATGGGAATCCGAATACACCCGTGGCTCTCGGGGCGAGGTGGGACGGCGGGGTTTCCATGAATAGCCACACCTCCGCTGATGTAGTTTGGATAGTAAAGCAATCCCAGTGGTGACTTCTTCCATCCGAACGCTTTGCCATAAACCCTGAATCTCCCCCTAGGTGTGTACGCAAGTCCGCTTCCGCCTTTCTCTCTATATTGCTTGCCGCTCCCTGTAGAGACGGGAAGAATTCGGGCCACTGATCCTTCGCTGTCGATAAGAAGGAGGACTTGGCGATCGACATCAACTTCAACGTGTTTGTAACCGGACTCTCGTGCCTGCGGTGAGGATGCGTTCTTGACTGCCTCCAATTCGGCACGACTAAGCCGGCCGGTAATCTTGCGCCCCTCCATTTTTTGAAAGGCGATCAAGGCGAGCCGAGTCGTTCCGTCGAACGCTCCATCGACTGGCCCAGTCCAATAACCCATCTCTGAAAGCCGGCGCTCGGCTTCTTTCACTTCTGCGCGGTTTGGCGGGCGGTCGCGACGCTTCCTGGTGTGCTGATTATTCGCAATCGCAGTGATTGAAGTGACAAAGACCAAACAGACAGCGAGAAGCAGACTTGGTGTGAGTTCCCTGCTAGCTCTCATAAAAACACCCCTTTGTAGGTCCTGCTCGCCCTCAGCTCATGGCAAGAGCATCGGCGGATAATTAATAAGTGGTCAGGGGGCGCAAGTCGGGAGAGACTCTTGTCGGGAAGGTAGCCGTCGGCCAGAACTACTTGCAATACTAACGCAACACAACAATAACGCTTGGGTTACAAGCAGTCAACGGCCCTTCGTGTCGGGTCATAATTTGAGAGAAGCCTGCCTCAGATAGCCGATCCACGAAACCGCACGAAACAGCCCCGAAATGTTTGGCTTTGCCTCAAAAGCCGCACCCGAACGCTCTCATTCACACCGGGCTTCAGCCCGGTGACAAGAGATAGTCGGAAAACCCAGAACCGTTTTAACGGTTTGACCTCGCTAATAAGCCGCTGAAGCTAATTGGAGAGCAGCGAGTTGCATTCCGAGCCGCAGGAGAAACCGTTGAAACGGTTCTCTAATTCTCCGGTGCACTTTTACACCGGGCTGAAGCCCGGTGTGAATAGAGTCTTCACTTAGGTGCGGCGTTCAGTCTTTGAGGTAAGTACTGGTCCAGGATCTGCGATAACTTTTGCGGGGAAAATGGCTTGGGAAGATAGTCGTTGAACCCCATTGATTGCGGATCCAGCTTTAGCTGAGCATCAATCCCCAACTCGCCGTAGGCGGAAATTCCAATGATTGGAATCTCGCGCAATTCTTGATGAGCGCGAATGCTGAAAGTTGCGGCAAACCCGTCAATTTCCGGCAGAGCCAGGTCCATGATGATAAGGTCGGGCCGTTCACGCTGCGCCAGTTCAACAGCTTCCCTACCGCCTTTCGCTTCTATGACTCGACACGCTTGATCTTCCAACCAACGCGTCAACATAGACCTAACGTCATCATAGTCATCAACGACCATAATGGTTGGACGAATAGTTTTGCTCATGGAAATCCAGCCCTTCTGAATGGCTTAAACCTTTGCCTGGGGGCTTGAGGATTTAGGGGACGGGGAATCTCAGTGACGGGGACTGGCGGTACAATAGGCGAGTTAAAACAGCTCTGTCAACATAAGACGTAATCGTCAATCTAACGAGCTGGTGTTCCGTTGGGACGCACGATGGCGTATCCTGCTCGGCTAAACTTCAAAGGAGCAGGTTATGAGCAA
>DASSCG010000466.1:0-3792 GCA_035697925.1 Pyrinomonadaceae bacterium | reverse complement strand
CTCCATCGGACTCAGGTAAGCTCGCCAGGATTTAGAAAGCAGTTCTAAAAATGCGTAAGTTATCCAAAGTACCGCTTCTCTCTATAATTGCTCTTTTAATTTGCAGCGGCGGAGGTTTTGCGCAATCGCAGAACCGGCCGTTAACTAGTAAAGAAATCGTAAGTCTCGTATACCAACTGCCTAATCATCCCGAGAAACGCGACGAAATAATTGAGGAAATTCGGACCCGTGGTATTGGCTTCCCACTAACGTCGGGATTGCGTTCGCTGGTAGCAACCAAAAGCGGCAACGACGCGCTGCTGAGGCGAACATTGGAAGAGGCTGAGCGGCGGCGCGCAAACCCCACTGCATCCGCCCTGCCGTCAGAAGCAGAAGCGAACGAACTCCTGGAGCGGACGAGTGCTGCAACGCTTGCAGCCGCGGAGGCGATGCCCGACTTTATTGTGAAGCAAATTATTAGACGCAGCGCTGCTTATGGAAATACCAGTAACTGGATCCTGCTCGATAACCTGAGCATCGCAGTGAGCTACCGTGCGAACGTTGGCGAAGAATATAAAGTCCTCTCGGTGAATGGTATTCCGCAACAGGCAAAAGAAAGCCGGGACTACAGTAAGGAAGTGGGCCCAGGCGCGAGCTCAAGCGGAGTCGAATACATCTCGTCTTTGGCCGACATTTTCAAACCAAAGTCGCAGACGACTTTCAAACTCGTCGACACCGACCTGCTGCAAACTCGACGGACGCTTGTCTACGAATACCAAGTAAAGCTTCCTAATTCCACTCTGATGCTGCGGTCCGGTGACCTCCCCGCAGCTAACGTTGGCTCGCGCGGCCGGTTGTGGATCGACCGCGAAACCAACCGGGTTCTGCGCTTCGAGCAAATTGCTTCAGAGATCCCGCCCGACTTTCCCATCACCGCCGCTAGAACACTTATCGATTACGACTGGGTAACGATCGGCGAGAACAAGTTTGTCCTACCCATTCGGTCCGAGGTCTTGATCACCGGTGTTAACAAAACTCAGGTGATCCAAAGTCGCAATGAAATACGCTTCCGCGGGTACCAGAAATTTGGCGCAGAACTTAAGGTCATCGATGAGATTGACGAAAAAGACTTCCCACCCGAGCCTAATCCTCCTCAACCGTAGACATCTGTAGACACCCTCACGCCGATCTGTTTACTGTCCGCCACATGCACGACTGCTTGCAGGTGAGGTTTTGCTCGTGTTTTTGCACTATTGGCTCACTTGCGTGCTCAGCCGGGATCAGGGAACGCGGGTTGCACCTGGCATGCTAGGAGGCTTTACCAATGCGACCTACAGTTCTAATCGTGGACGATGATGAAGCTATTACTCAGCAACTCTTCTGGACATTGAGCGAAGACTACGAAGTTGTTACCGCCAATGACATGCAGACTGCAGCCCGCCGTGCCCGAATCTACGAACCCGACGTCGCGATTCTTGATTTGCACTTCCCTCCGACCCTTGATTCTCCAGAAGTCGGCCTTCGAATTCTGGACTACCTAAAGGCGCATGTCCCTAATTCGAGGGTGGTTATAATAAGTTCCTCGAACGACATCGAATCCCAGAAAGCGTGCTACGCCCGGGGAGCAGATGAGTTCTTCGACAAGCCTTTCGACACCGAAAAGTTGCTCGCCACCATGAGACGCCTGGCACCTCTCCGACGGCTGGACTTCGGCTAGGCAAACTCTTCTGGTTCACGCCTTGATAGGAGATGGGCACTAGCGAGCGACAAATTCAGAACGATCCACGAAACAACACGAAAAATCAAAAAAGTTTTAGTGTTCGTTCGTGTAATTTCGCGGATCGTTTTGTGCTGTGTATATTCACACCTTGGAAGTGCAGCAGATATTCCAGAACTCCTCGATGCCAAATTGAATTCACCTCATGTAAAGCCAGCTCTCAAAATTAGGAAACTTCTCTCGCCCACCCCTTACTGACTTCTATCCAGCCGTCTGCGATAATGAGCCCTCCGGAAGTCGAGTCTTTATATTCTCCTAGCATCAGTTCTTAGATCCTTAGTCATGAGTGAAGTAATGGAAAGAGTCCGTGGAGTGCGAGAATTGCCGCTCTTTCCGCTCCCAGTTGTGTTGTTCCCCGGTGTGCCGTTACCACTGCACATTTTTGAGCCGCGCTATCGCAAAATGCTCGAGGATATACGAGCTGGCAATAACTTGTTTGGCCTCTCGTACTTCGATTCGAGTGCTTCGGATACTGAATTGCCCCCGGCCGGCCACGTCGGTTGTGTAGCCGAGGTTACCGAAACGCAGTCCTTGCCCGATGGTCGCTCTAACATTCTTACAGTCGGGGTTATCAGGTACCAGGTGGAAGACTATGTGCAGCGTGGTGATCCTTACCTGGTGGCTAAGGTGAGCTTCTTTGAGGATGAGGAAGAGACGGATGAGCAGCTTAATGAACGCACACAGGACGTAGTCGAAGCCTTCACGCGAATCGCGCGCGCCGTGCGGATAATTAACGATGAACGCGCAAATTTGCCTGATATTTCCGGCACTGAGCCACAGCGGCTTTCATTCCTGGTGGCAGCGGCTATGGAAATTGATGTCGATCAGAAACAGGAGCTATTGGAGGTGCGCTTAACTTCGGAACGTTTGCAAAGGCTGAGTGATATGCTGGCGCGAGCGGTGACTGGATATGAAGAACGTGCCCGCATCCATGAGCTCGCAAAAGGAAATGGCCACAGCGGCACCACGATTGACATCGAATGACTAACGTTCAATTGAGGAAATGAGTCAAGAACTAGAAGCGCAGGAAGAGGAGGTAGACGAAACCGGGAAAGTAACGGTTCGCGTCCTATTCTTCGGAGCGGCTCGTGATGCGGTGGGCGAGGCTGAAATATTAGTTTCATTTAGAAAGCACACAAAAGCTGCATCCGCCTTCAAGCAACTGCGCGTCACCTACCCGGCCCTGAATGGTTTCGGGCGATCGCTGCTATTTGCGGTTAACGAAGAATACGCAAAACCGGAGCGAGAAGTCTTCGAAGGAGACGAACTGGCGGTCTTTCCTTCGGTCAGTGGCGGTGTAGCATAGACTTTAGTCTGTGATTGGTTTAGAAGACACTCAATAGCGAGAGTCCCATTCCTACCCTAGAGATCTTTCTGAGCACATTGGCTGAAAAACCCACTCACGATTTTTTTGAATTAACCGTCGAGCCAATCGATGTGGGGGCGGTTGCTCGCAGAGTTGTGCTGCCAGAGTGCGGAGCTACAGTCACGCTTGACGGGTATGCGCGTGAATGGACCAAAGGCAAGAGAACGCTACACCTGGTGTACGAAGCGTATCCTGCAATGGCCTTGCGCGAAATGCAGCGGCTGGGACAAGAGATTCACGATCGTTTTGAAATTGCTTATGTAGGAATTGTACATCGTACCGGCCGGCTTGAAATTGGCGAGACTAGCGTAGTTATCGCAGTGGGTGCGCCTCACAGACGCGCGGCCTTTGAGGCCTGCGAATGGGCCATTCGAGAGTTAAAGCGAACGGTCCCTATCTGGAAGAAAGAAGTCTTTGAGGATGGAGAGGCCTGGGTTGAAGGCACGGCCGAGACGCTGCAAGAGTGAAGTTGATGGAGAATCCGAGGGCGGGAAAGAACATTTTCCATTTATCATTTGACATTTCTCATTTGTCATTTCTGAGTTGTTTCCAGAATCTTCGTGTGGTTTTGTGGATCGTTCTCATCAACCCATCAAAGAAGATTCATGAACTACACCAATCACCACACAGCACGATCTGAAAATGACAAATGAGAAATGCCAAATGATAA
>DASSCG010000465.1:0-5187 GCA_035697925.1 Pyrinomonadaceae bacterium | reverse complement strand
TCAAGAACTAGCGCCCGAAAAAGCTTCACGAAACTTTTCTGGCAGTGGTACTGGACGGCGGCTGTCGAGATTCATAGCGACGTGCACCTGCGTTGACTGAGCACACAGCTGGCCGTCGCTTACCCGCGTCACTCGATACTCGAAGATGGCCGAAGTACGGCCGGGACGAGAAACAAATACCTCGATATCGATCTCGTCTCCATAAAGGATAGGAGCGCGAAACTCTGTTTGAATATTAACCGTGGGAAAGCCAATGCGTTCTGTAGTCATGAGTTGGTCGTATCCAACACCACACTGTGTGGCGAAGAATTCCTCCATCGCGATGTGAAAATAATGGAAGATGTTTGGGTAATAGACCAGCCCCGCTGGATCAGTATCACCAAATCGAATTTTGATTCGTGTAGAGAAGGGCATGAAATTAGTAATATGTGATAAGTGAGTGATAAGTCAGGAAATAGTCGTAGCTCCCAGCTCTGACTTATCACTCATCACTTATCACTGCTCTTAAGACTCTTCCGATCAATTTTTCCGCGGTCATTCTTAGGCATCGAGGCAACAAACTCGATCCAGCGGGGGTACTTATACATGGCAAGTTTCGATTTTACGAAGGCCTTGATTTCATCTTCGAGCGCAGCATTAGATTCATACCCCGCTTGCAGTACTATGAAGGCCTTGGGCTTCACCAACCCGTCTCCTGCATCGTGTCCGATCACAGCACATTCGAACACGGACTCGTGTTGCAGCAGACAGTTTTCGATCTCAACCGGAGCCACGTATACCCCTGAAACTTTTAGCATGTCGTCGGTTCGTCCGTGATACCAGTAGTATCCTGACTCATCCACATGGAACTGATCCCCGGTCGTGCACCAATCTCCAGCGAAAGTTTGTTTTGATTTTTCGTGGGAGTTCCAATAACACAGCGCAGCCGAGTCCCCTTTGATTCTCAGTGTTCCCATCTCGCCAGTTGCGACCTGTTTGCCAGCGGCATCCACTATCAGCGCCTCATAGCCTTCAACAATCCGGCCCAAGCTACCTGGTTTAACGTCACCCGGTCGATTGGTAATGTAGATGTGGAACATCTCGGCTGAGCCAATTCCATCATAGATTTCCACTCCGACCTCCTGTAGCCACCGTTCGTAGAGTTCCACTGGCAGAGCTTCTCCCGCCGAATAACAGAATCGCAGCGAAGAGAGGTCGTGCGATTTTGCCTTTTCGTAGTTCAGCATTCCGTTGATCATCGTAGGTACAGTAGTCAGAATCGTCGGGCGGTACCGTTCGATAACTTCAAATATCTTTTCAGGAGTTGACCGCTCTTCAAACAAGGCTGTAGCCCCGCCTACGGCAAAAGGAAAAAGCAGATTTGTTCCGGTCGCATAACCAAAGAACAGCTTTGGGACTGACACGGTGAGGTCGTTCTCGTTCACTCCGAGTGTGCGCTTCGCATAGACCTCGGTATTGAACGGCAGATCGTGTTGTAGATGGACCGCGCCTTTTGGGTGCCCGGTGGAACCGGAAGTAAATAGCCAAATCGCGATGTCATCGCGGTGCGTATCAGCCGGCGTGCATTCATCCGATGCTGCATCGATTACCTCGGAAAAAGAGAACCACAAAGCGCTTCCAGTATGAAAGTCAATGTCTTCGTTGTCTTCGGGAGTACCGCCGGCAACCAGCACGGCCCGAAGATATTGAGAACCTTCTGAGGCTTCTGCGAAGGTCTTTAACAGCGAATGATGGATTATCGCTACGCGTGCCCGGGTGTACTCGAGATAGTAGCTGTAGTCATCCGCAGGTAGCAGCGGGTTGACCATTGTGATTACCGCACCAATGCGTGCGGCGCCGAACCAGGTCCAAACAAACTGCGGGCAATCCGGGAGGACAATTAATATCCGCTCTTCAATGTCGAGACCGAGATCGCGTAGTACATTGCCAACGCGATTGGAAAGCCGGGCTACGTCGCCGTAAGTAAAGGTCTGTTCCTGGAAGTAAAGGCAGGTTTTGTTTTCACGCCCTTCATCAAGGTTGTGATAGAGGAAGTAATCGGCAAGGTTGAATCTTTCGGGAAACTCTATGTTCATTGCTCGAAAAGGGACTGCGATTTATACCCTTTGGTGGACGAGTTGGCTCTGCACATAGGCACTCAGGCGAGCACGGTCGTCGTCTTCGGCCGATGTAAACTGGGCCGCAAAACCGATCTGGTAGGCTTCATCGACAACCTCCGACCAAAAGTAGACTGCTTCCTGATCTGGTAACTCGATTTCAAGTCGGATCAATTCTTTTGGTTCAACCTTGCCGCCGGTGAGGACGAAACAGCCAGTCTCACTGAGATTGGTAATAGTGGCGGACTGTTGAGTTAGTACTCCTTCCCAGCGTACGGGGAGATTAACTTTTACCCGTGGAGCGGATCGTCGCTCGTTTTTCATAATTTGTTCTGCTCAAGTATTTACGTGGGTGACGAAAACGGGCAGCCTCCTGCCCCATGTTTCACGTCCAAGTAGGTGCGAGCTTCCCAAAGCTCCGGAAAGAACTTCTTATTCAATGTAGTTTGCAAATACCCTATACCTTCAGAACCGCCCGTACCTCGCTTTGCGCCTACCATTCGTTCAACCATCTTGATGTGATGTGAGCGCCAGAGTGAAAAGTATTCATCATGCTCGAGTAGCGCTTCAGCCACCTGAAACTCTTCATAGCGCTCTTCGAAATGGGTTAAGACTTCGAGAGCTGCCTGGCTTCTTCTTTCGTAGAGCTTTTTCCTTTCGGGGTCACTTAGCGATTTGTCGTCAGCCGGAGCATCAAGGCCGCGGCGTCGTAAGGCCGCAAAAAATACGTCGCCCAATGTCGGGGCTTCATAGCGTTTACTCAACCGTTCATATGCGAAAGAGTCATTCCGAAACTCATTTAGTATTCCTTCGAGTTTCTGCCCCGAAGTAAATTCAATTTCCCGAAATTGCATTGATTGAAAACCGCTCGCGGGATTCAATTGGTCCCTGAATCCGAGGAAACTAATGGGCGTCATTGTCTCCAGGATATGAATTTGATTGACCAGCAACTTTTCGATTTCTATTACTCTTCGCAGGGTTCGAGCCGAAGCTGCGAGGCGGTCTTCATTGACCATCATTATGGCGGCGTCGAGCTCGTGGAGAATCTGCTTGAACCAGAGTTCGTAGGCTTGATGGACGGTGATGAAAAGAAGCTCGTCGTGGTGTTCCGGCCCTGAAAGACAGTCTTGTAAACCGATCAGGTCCGGAACTCTAAGATACTTGTTGTATGAAAGCGGCGCCTGTTTCCCGTATTGGTTGGACATTATTAGGTAGTCAGTAGTTAGTTGTCAGTGGTCAGTTGTATGAATAGCCAAGCCCGTCACTGACAACTGACAACGGACTACTGACTGGTTATTAGAATGCCGCACCTGCGGCTTCGTGTCTGGCGTACGCGCAAGTATCCCTAATAGTCTTCATCTCATCAATCACTAGTTCCAATTCTTCGTCCGTAGTGTAGAAGTGTGGAGAAATTCGCACGCCTGCGCCCGGGCGAAAATCAACAATAAACTCCCGGCCCAGCAGTTCACTGGTGATGGCGGCGGCGTGCTCATGCGTTACGCTGATTGTGCCCCCGCGCTGTGATGAGCTCTTAGGACTCGTAACTGTGAACCCGGCTTCCTGAGCCAGGTTGATCAAGAGCGAGGTCTGGCGCACGCTCTTCTCACGAATATTGTCAACGCCGATCTCATTGATAATTTGATAGCCCGACTGAGCCGCATAGAGTGCGGGGATGGCAGGCGAGCCGTGGAGAAAGCGAGCGATACCTGACGCATACCTAAGATCAGTATCAAAAGCGAAGGGCTGTTCGTGGGCCATCCAGCCAGTGGTCTTTGGTCTGAGTGTAGCTCGTAAGTCTGGGCGTACGTAAAGGTAACCGGCCCCTGGCCCACCGCAAAGCCATTTAACAGATCCTCCAGTTGCGAAGTCTACGTCTAGATCCTTAACACTGAATGGGACTGTTCCCGCCGACTGGTAGACATCGAGCACTACCATAGCGCCCACCTCATGGGCTCGTTCGGTTATAGCTTTCGCGTCTTGCAAAAAGGCACTCTTGAATAAGACGTGTGAGAAGGGTACCAACAAAGTCTCCTCGTCAATCGCTGCCAACATGCGCTCAAGAGGCACAGTGATCCCATCATCGGATTTGACGGTTTCAATTCGCAAGTTTCCATTACGAGCGTGCGCTTCATAGACGTACATCACCGAAGGAAAGTTGAGCTCGGAATATACAATTTTGTTTCGCTTAGGGTTTGGTTCGAAGCAGGAAAGAATCAGAGACTGACAAACCGATACATTCTGGTGCATCACTACCGTGCCCGGATCGGCGCCGATCACTTTACCGACTTCATTGCCGACGCTTACCGGCATGTCCCACCAGCCTTCGGCCCAGGCGCGTACCCCGCGCGTTGCCCAAGCCTCCGCATAATCGTAAAGGCGTTCGTAAGTGGCTTTGGGCATTGCTCCCAGGCTATGCGAGATTAGGTAGACGGTCTTGTCGAGTATGGGAAACTCTTTACGCCATTTCAGCAGCTCGTCTGTCAAAAAGTCCTCCTGTAACTTGCGATTCGACTTAATTTACCACATCGAAGAATTGGAAGGCAGTTAGACCCGGATACAGGTGAAGGCGACACACTGCGACCCACTTAATGATAAAGTGATCGGAAAGATGTGGAAGTTCTCGAATCCAATTAAACATGCAATTCCCGAAACGAATTGGCCGAGTGAGGAAAAGGCCCGCCGTTCGTTACTTTTCCAGCCCATTCGCATTGGTCAGACTCAATTAACCAGCCGCACATGGGTGCCGGCAATGGTGCCTTGGCGCGCCACTGACGATGGCTTTGTGACTCAGGCAAACATCGATTGGTATCGCAGGTTCGCGGCTGGCCAGCCGGGGGCGCTGGTGGTCGAGGCTACCGGAGTTCGAGACATCCCCAGCGGCCCACTTCTTAGGATAGGCGACGATCGCTTCATCCCTGGATTGCGGGAACTAGTAAAAGCCGTACGAGAAGCGAGCGAGGGTCGCACACGTCTTTTCATTCAAATCATCGACTTCCTCGCCGTAAAGCGACGGCCAGACCCCGAGAAGTATTTTGATCGGTTTCTACAAGTGACAAACCGGCATCGCTCCGCTCTTGCAGAAATAAACCAC
>DASSCG010000464.1:0-5191 GCA_035697925.1 Pyrinomonadaceae bacterium | reverse complement strand
TTGGGCTTTAATTGACTCAGGTCCTCGTTAGGATCTCTTTGCGTGGGAATATCCGCCTTGAAGCGACTGGGCTTAAGCGGCGTAATCACCATGAAAATGATTAGCAAAACTAGAAGGACGTCAATTAGCGGCGTCACGTTGATGTAAGGCACGGCTTTCGAGCCTTCGTGTCCTTTTTTATCACCATCCATAGACATGAATTTACTCCTCGGAAAACGCTACCAGCGCGACGATTCCAAAAGTACTAGGACGCAGGCTCTGGTGCCGGGGCTCCGCCCTTCTTCTTGTCAGCAACCAATCCAATCTTGTCGACCCCAAGGGCGCGAACTTCATTGATGACATTAACCACGTCACCATACGAGACATTGACTCCGCTCTTGATGTAGACGATTCGGTCCTCGTCCGTTTTCACCTTCTCTAACATCGGGCCCACTTTATTCTTGATGTCATCCTGAGCCAGTTTTTGTTTACCGAGATAATACTCACCGTTGTTCGGAATGGAGATCACGATCGACGACTCTTTGATGATTCTGGGATCGACATCCGGGTTAGTCATTCCCGACGGGAGTGCCACGGTAATTCCGTGTTGCAGCAAAGGCGTCACCACCATAAAGATGATTAGCAACACCAACATAATATCGACCATCGGGGTGACATTAATCTCTGATTGAAAGCCGCCCTGGTCGCCGCCACTCATTCCCATAACAATTCCCCTTTCGCAAAGCCATTGCCGGGGCCTTGAACATCAGGGCCCCGCTTACTACCACTAAAAATCAGCCTTGAGTTATGGCTTTAGCTGCTTGGTGCGATTCTTAATGAAGTAGTCAACCAGCTCTGAAGCCGAGTTGTCCATTTCAACCACAAAGCCGTCGACCTTACCGGTGAAGTAATTGAACAGCCACACTGCGGGGATTGCTACGAGCAAGCCGAGCGCCGTGGTGAACAAAGCCTCAGAGATACCGCCGGCGACTGCGCCGATACCTGCAGTTTCAGCATTCTTCATTCCTCGAAACGCATTGATAATTCCAAACACAGTTCCGAAGAGACCTACGAACGGTGCGGTCGAGCCGATCGTTGCCAGGCCCGACAAGCCGCGTTTGAATTCGGCGGTCTTGATAGCTATCGCACGTTGCAGAGCGCGCTTGGACGCTTCTATCTCATCGCCGGAAATGTCGGACGACTGCCCGTGGGCCCGAAATTCCTGCAAACCACTGCTCACCACCATTGCCAGGTGCGACTTGCGATGCTTGTCACTAATATTGATTGCTTCTTCGATACGATCATTCTTCAATGCCTGAGCTACGCGTGGTGCAAATTCGCGCGACTGTTTTTTGGCGGCAGAGTAAGTCAGATACCGCTCAACCATGATGGCAATTGAATAGACCGACATGATCAAGAGGATGACAACAACCGCAATCGCGACTGAGCCCATGCTCTTCACCATCTGAGTTATCGAAAAGTGATCGGCCGCGGCGCCTGGGCTTTCGGGTGCTGCCTGCCACAAAAAAATGAAGAGGCTCAGGGCCTTTGTTCCTAGAAGACTTGTTAGAATAGTCACGGTAAACCCTCCAAACGTTTTTTCGTCATTTAAATCTAGCAGGGGCCAGCACTATGAAGCCCGCACAGAGCCTCACATCACAGATGACCTTCCGCAGTTATTGGGCCACGAAGTTGTAAGTTATTACGCCAGTCACCTTCACCGGCTGCCCGGAAAGCTTCGTAGGCGAGAATCTTGCACCGCGCGCAGCGCCAACTGAAACCGCCTGCAATAAAGGATGTCCAGACACAGCTCGCGCGGAAATCACGTTGCCGTTCTCGTCAATCGTGACTTGGACCACTACGGTTCCAGAGGCGTGAGCTTGCCTGGCAATTGCGGGATACGCTGGTTTCGGAAGACTGATGGCTTTGCCGTTCAGAACGCCGCCGGAAATGGGAGCTCGTGGCGGTGTCGGTGCTGGTGGCGGTGGCGGTTCGGCGATATCGACTCTGGTGGGAGCGGAGACTATTCCAGTGCCGCTTCCCGGCCCAGCCGCCATTGGTGCCGCGGCATTTGAATCGCCAGTTCCTAACTGGGTAACGACGCCCCGCCTGACCGGTGGTACGTCGCTGGCCTTGGCTGAGATCTCTTTGGGAACTAGTTCCGTTCGCGAGACGTCCGCAATAAGTTCTCGTCTTACGTCTACATTCTGTTCTACTTTGGTCGGCTTGGGAGCGTCCGGTTTCTCAGGCTGATTCTGCTGTGGTGGCACCGGCACTGGTGCGACCAACGTAATCAGATCAAGATTCTGGTTCTCCAAATGAGCGTCATACCAGTAGATGCCTGCGACGAAAAATGCGACGCCGAGCACCGCATAAACGACGACAGTAACAAGAATGAATGAGCCTTTTCGCGAAATGTCGTCTTTGTGCGAATTCGACTCTACCAAGTTGTCGAACATTTGTTTCTCCTCCCTATTCCGGTGCCAAATGGATCAGGGTAAAAACTCTTTAATAGCAGTTAGTGCTCTCAAACGTCGCCGCGGGGTATACCGGGTTCTCGTAACAAAGAAGGGGAAGCAGCAGCTCTACGATCGGAGCACTCAAAATTAGATTTGAAAAAGCCGCTGCGCGAGAAAAAACTCGCCGGCCCCTCAACAGACCGCCGCGTCATCCAACCCATTCGCTTTTTATGCGCGGTCGACTTTTGAGTATTTAATTGGCCAGCAACGGCGGCAGTCTATGCCGCAACCCGTCGCAAAGTCAAGAGCAAAATCTAAGTTATTAGAGGTGGTCCTGGGGCAGATTGAGCTCGCTATTAGAGCGTGGCAAGTCGGATCTAAACTGCCCCTCGGGGATGCTTTTCGGCCCGCGCTGAAAGTGGTTCGGGCTTCACCTTGGCACTACCAGAACGAGGTGAACGAGACGCTACGGGCGCTGCTCCGAGGGCAGCTGCTCGGTTCGCTGCTTCGATTCGCTGCTCCCACCAAACCATGATAGGACTGGCCACAGCGATCGATGAATACGTGCCGACGATTGTGCCAATTAGGAGCGCCAGTGAAAACCCGCGCAAAACGTCTCCACCGAAGATCACCATTGCCAGAACCGAGAGAATAATTAAGCCCTGTGTAATGACGGTGCGCGAAAGAGTCTGATTAATCGAGTCGTTGGTGATTTTATACAAGGAATCGCGTCGATGAAGGCGGCGGTTCTCTCTGACGCGATCGAAAACTACAATTGTGTCATTTACAGAGGCTCCTACAAGTGTAAGCAGTGCCGCTATAACCGTCAGACTTATCTCCCATTGGAAAATTGAGAAGAATCCGAGCGTGACTAAAACGTCGTGGAACACGGCTATCACTGCTGCTGCGCCGTAAGTCCATTCAAAGCGGAAGGCGATATAAACGAGCATTCCCACCAAAGCAGCCAATGTCACCGCGATGGCTTTATTTCTCAGCTGAGCACCCGCAACCGCTCCCACCGCCTCGGTGCCAAGAATTTCGTAGGCCTCGTTCTCAGGCCCAATAGCGTTCAAGGAATCGCGAACTCTCTTCCGACCGAGTTCAACTTCCTGTTCGTACTGTTCACTACCGGAGCCTTCGAGCGGCAACTTGATCAGAAAAGTATCAGGTCGATCCGTGACGCCTTGAATAGTGGCGTCGGAGACACCCCTCTCTGCCAGGATCGCGCGAATTCCATCCGCGGTCATTGGTCGATTGAATTTTGTCGTGACAACGGTTCCACCTTTGAAATCAACCCCAAGGTTGAAGGCGCCATCGGGATTTTTCAATTGACGAAAAATCGCAGAACCCAAGCCGGCGAGCATCAGGAAAACTGAAATCCCAATGAATACGCGCCGCCATCCTAGCCAGTCGAAGTTAATGCTTTTAAAAACTTGAATCATAAGAACCAGTAGAAGTTGTCAGTGACGAATAGCGATCGTCGTCTTGGTTAGATACTCAACGTCTCAGTGCGACGCTTGCGACTCAGCTGCCACATGAAAATCGTGCGCGAAACGTAAACCGCGGAAAAAAGATTGATCACCAGTCCGAGCACCAGCGTGACTGCGAAGCCCCGCAGTGGCCCCGTACCGAAGACAAATAGGAATAACGATGAAATGATTGTCGTAACGTGCGTATCGATGATGGTTACGATTGCTCTTTGAAATCCCTGGTCAACTGCTGAAGGGATTGTCTTTCCAGTAAGTAATTCCTCACGGATCCTTTCAAAGATCAGCACATTTGAGTCGACCGCCATACCAATCGTCAGAATCATGCCGGCTATACCCGGCAAAGTCAGAGTGGCCCCAAATACAATCAATGCCGCGAGCATGAGAATCATATTCAACAGCAAGGCCACAACCGCATTCACGCCCGAACCGCGGTAGTAGAAAAGCATGAAGGCAACGACGAAAAGCAGACCAAATAGTGAGGCTCGCACACCTGCGCGAATTGAATCCTGACCCAGGCTGGGCCCTACCGTTCGCTCTTCCTGATACTCGATGGGAGCAGGCAATGCTCCCGATCTTAAAGTGAGCGCGAGATCCTCTGCTGACGTTTTGGTAAATCGCCCGCTGATTTCACCCTGATCAAAAATCTGCGATTTGATGTAGGCGATGGATTTCACCTCATCATTCAGCACCACGCCCATGTACTGATTAATGTTAGCTCCTGTCCAGGCTCCAAACTTCTCCGCGCCGGTGGGTTTGAAGGAAAAGGCGATCTGGTAATCAGCCGAGCCACCGCGAGCTTGCGTAGCGGCTGCGTTCCGGAGTTCGCTACCATCCACAACCGGCGGCCATTCGACTACCACCCACTGCTTTGGTTTATCAGTCGGAGCGGGTTGGCCCGCGGCTGTCGGCTCCGTTCGTTCAGAGTACTCAAGCACTTTTCGATTGGTCGGCACATTTCCGCCCAAGGAAGCCTCAGCTTCTTCTTTAGTCTGGTAGGTTTGCACGGGGGCTGGACTGGGCGGACTAACCACATGAACCAGTTCAAGTCTTGATTCGCCTTTGAGCAACTCCTTAACGCGCTCTGGATCTTGTATGCCGGGCATCTGCACCAAAATCTGGTGGGAGGTTTGAGACCCGTGTCGCTGCACCAGCGGTTCGGCTACACCAACTGCGTCCAGTCGGCTTTCGATAATCCGCTTAGCCTGTTCGGTAGCTTGCTCCGCAAGTGCTCGCTGGGCGGTGGCTGACAGGGTCCAGCTAATG
>DASSCG010000463.1:0-8624 GCA_035697925.1 Pyrinomonadaceae bacterium | reverse complement strand
TTAAATTCCCTACGGGATCGCGTTTTGCTTCTTGGAGGTGAGGCCGAAGCAGCCCTGGAAAGGGCAATGGTTTCTCTGATGGATCGGGACAGCGACCTCGCACGCGGCGTCCTAAATCATGACGACGCAATCGATCGGATTGAAGTTGAGATTGATAGGCAGTGCATCGATATAATCGCCCTCAGGCAGCCTGCTGCTCGGGATCTTCGATTTGTGATTTCAGTCGCCAAGATGGCTCCTGTGTTGGAACGCATAGCTGATCACGCTTGCAATATCGCTAGGGCAGCAATCGATCTGAATAACGAGCCTGAGATCAAACACAACATAGAACTGAGGCAGATGGCAGACCAAGCTTCAGCTATGTTGCGCGCAGCACTTAACGCTTTCACGTCCAATGACGCCCTCGCGGCGAGAGAAGTAATCACTCGAGACATCGAGATCAACGAACTCTACAACCGGGTATTCCACAACTTGATCGAGCATATGGTGTCCGAGCCGTCTACAGCCAGTCGAGACGCGCGGTTAATTTTCGTGGCTAAACACCTGGAAAGAATCGGTGACTACGTTACAGACATTTGCGAACTTACCGTCTACATGGCCGAAGCCGCTTTCATCAAACACAGCAATTAAGAAACATGGCGCGACCTGTACTAATTATCGAAGATGACCCGGACATTTCGGAGAGTTTGAAATACAACCTCGAGCGAGAGGGGCTTCAAGCGGTAGAGGCGGCCACCGGAGAGCAAGGGTTAATCGAAGCGCTCAACGAGCGAAATCCACCTCTGTTAATTCTCCTCGACCTGATGCTTCCGGGTATGAGTGGTATCGAACTCTGTCGCAGATTGCGAAGAGAACCATTGACCCGGCGCACGCCGATCATAATTCTCACAGCAAAGGGTTCAGAATCTGATCGGGTGGCCGGACTCGACCTGGGCGCCGACGACTACATAACTAAACCCTTTTCTGTCAGAGAACTGCTGGCTCGAGTGCGCGCTGTGTTGCGGCGCATGGATGAAAGCGCCAGCAAAACCTATGAGGACGATCGCCTGATGATCGACTTCGACGATATTCGAGTCATTTGTGATGGTCGAAAAATCAAACTAACCAACAAGGAATTTAGCTTGCTTTCGGTTTTGGCTAAAAGCGCCGACCGAGTGATAACTCGCCAGCAACTTCTGGATAACGTGTGGGGCTATAGCTATTATGGTGACGCCCGCACTCTCGATGTTCATATCAGGCGTCTTCGCCAAAAGTTAGAAGACTGCGGCAATTGTATAGAAACAGTTGTCGGTGTTGGTTACCGATTCATAGGTTGCTCAGTGAGACCGGAAGGTGACTAACAAAGGTAACGGATCGTGTCCAAGCATTACAGCTTGTTGCTTGTCTTAGGCGCATTGGTTCTGGCGATCCTGATTCTCATTTTTTCATTCAGTTTATCTGCTCTTACTCTGGCCCTGCTCGGGTTTGTTGCGGGGTACTTCCTGCTAAAAGCGATTAGCGTTCAAAAGGAAATTTCCTCACTGTCCTCCAGCCAAACACCGCATTCATCTCACGATAGATCGAGGCAGATCTTCGCCCTGGGAAAACTCTTCGAAGCAACTCTGGATGAAATGCGGGAAGGTTTACTTGTCGTAGACAACGACATGCGTGTTGTTGCGTCCAATCCAGCCGCGCACCGGCTTTTCAATCTGGCAACCGGAAAATTGGAGTCGCAGCGTTTGACGCAGTTGACGAGAAACCCGGCGATCTATAGTGCCTTTCACGATGCTCTCAAAGGAAATGAACGTTCGGGGGTGCAAATAGAAATACACGACCCCAACCGGCGCGTGTTTGATCTAAGAGTCGTCCCCTTGCGCGGCAGCGGCGGTGACCAGATCGAGGGAGCCATCGGCGTATTCTTCGATATAACAAAATTGGAAAAACTGGAAAGAGTGAGGCAAGAGTTTCTTTCAAATGTCTCTCACGAACTAAAAACTCCCCTTACGGCAATCGTCGCATTCGCCGAAACTCTTGAATCTGGTGGACTGGACGATCGCGACAACAGTGAACGATTCCTGGATATAATTCGCAAGAACGCTGCAAGGATGCAAAACCTTATTGACGATATTCTAGAGTTGAGCGCAATCGAATCGGGCAACGTAGGGTTGAAGACTGAGGAAATAGAACTGAATGCTCTGGTTAACGACGTCTTTATGTCTCTGGCGGGCAAGGCGTCATCCCGCAGCATTAAACTCAACAATCACGTACCAGCCGGAACGCTTGTTTTCGTAGACCCTCGCCGTTTGGAACAAATGCTGAACAACCTTGTCGATAACGCAATCAAATTCAACAAGGATGGTGGGACAGTTTCGATCGACTTCGAATCGGGAAACCGCATGCGAATTTTTGTGAGAGATACCGGTGAGGGAATTCCAGCCCAGCACTTGGAGCGCCTGTTCGAACGATTCTATCGCGTTGACCGCGCCCGTTCGAGAGAGATGGGAGGCACAGGTTTAGGCTTAGCTATCGTTAAGCACTTGGCCCGTGCTCATGGCGGTGAGGTTAAAGTTACTTCAGAGTTAGGTCAGGGGAGTACGTTTGAGATTGATCTGCCTGGAGCAAACGGAATTTCTGTAGGAACCTGATGGGCGTCGCGAGCCTTACCCGCTGACTATTGAAAGTCCAAACTTTAAGGTTTTCTTTAGCTCAAACTTCTTTCGCTCTAACTCGTTCTTCCCCAGCAATGACTCCGCCAGAATTCGAAGGTTGATCGGAATCTCCGGAGCCTTGCACTCGCCTTTGACGGGCTTATGGTAATGGGCAAGTAAAGGAATTTCAGCAGAGCAAAAGTCACAAGCCGACAGATGGTATCTGACGAGAACCATGATCTCCGGTGAGAGCGCCCGCGAGTGGTACGAAAGCAGTATGTTAGACGAAGGGCAAGCGATCGTCTTTGTAAACGAGTCTGCGCTGGAGACTTTCATTAGAACCCCTGGGGTTTCTCAAATTTGACCTCGACACTCCTCTGGGCTGAAGAGCGAAGAGCCAGGGGCATGGCGGTTCGCCGGCGGAGAAGGAGTTCACTGATTCACCAGCAGGAAAGACCTAATCCATACTCAATTCCAGAGATTTTACACTCCCGCACGAACTATTTCTCTAATGCTATCAATGGTTTTAACCTGGTGTAAAAACATGTTGCCCAGGATTTAAAATCTTGCTAAGATAGCCCGCGTTAAGTCAAAGGGCGTGGCCCTTTGGCTCTTTCTTTCCAGGAAGAACTTCACTTGATCATCGGCTCGCATCAAGAGCCAGCATCCCAATTGATACCCTACGGGGTTAAGTATCTTCCCTATCGACAGCAACTTGGGCTTGAACCGTGGGTATCTGCGATCCTTGCTCCGAAGTCCTTTCGAGGGACATTAGACCCACCAATTCCGCAAAAAAAGACGCCGAAACTCCTTTGAGAGTACACCCCGGTTGTAAGCATTTCCGTCTCCCACAACCGGCTGAAACGGAAACACTTGCCCTCCATTTAACCAAGAAACCGAAAGACGACTGTGGTCAGCACGGATAATCCAGTGAAATCCCTAAGTCACGAAATCGACAAAGAAATTGAAGCCGGCGGTGAAGAGAAGCCGTCGTCACGAACCCGACGTAGCGCGGAACGCCAGGCAAGAAGTGGCAAGTGGGTTGAAAGCCTTCGCTCATCAGACGTGAGCCGTCTGTGGACTGAACTTCACCGGATTGTATCCCACCACCCCCTTGTCCGAGCCTCGAGAAGTGCAGGACTCCTGGTTGAGGAAGGCTCGACCAACGCTTACACAGACTTAACCCAGGAGCTGTTTGTTCAGCTGTTAAGCAAGAATAGGTTTGAACACTATCTCGAAACGGAGATGACCGATTACGAGATTGAGTGCGAGATCAGCCAGATTGAACTGACGAACCTCCTAACCGCAGAACTTCGAAAACGGCATCCGGAAAGCTACCGTCTGGCCCGTCGTATTTCCACTTTAATTCAATCAAGCTCTAATTTCCGACGCTTTGACTCGAGTGGCACGAATGATGAGCCGCACCGTAGGCTGGCTGACCGGGTTTACGGATTGAGCGAGTGGCCTAACGGAAAACCTCGCCGCGATTCACATGACCTTGAACAGCGCGCTCACATGGTTTCCGTGCGAGCCCGTGACACGCGCATGGTTGGGTGCACCGGGGACTCGCAGGTTGTTATCAGCAATTCGGATCTCGAGGATCTCATTGTGTCCGTATTGGACGCGATGGATTCTCCGGCCGACGTAAGAACCCTGCGCAGCCTCGTTATGTCCCGACTCCCGGTCATGGATATCTATTTGGTCCCATTAGACGGTGACGACAGTGACAACGAAAACCACTTCGAACCGGTGGACAAGCGAGAAAACGCAGAACAAGGGTTGCTACGGCGTGAGGCGGAAAACGAGGCCGCAGGATTTGTCGACCAATTCCTAAAAAATCTGCATGAGACCGTCAGAGGAAAAATCAAACAGTACAACCGAATTTTGGGTGTTTTGTGGCATTGCTATCTAAGTCCCGAGCAGTCCACACAGCTTGAAGTTGCAGCCGTTTTGGGTGTTTCAGACTCTCTGGTCTCAGATTACAGGCGGAGAATTGAGCAGGAACTGCGGGCACTCTCTTTCTCCGAAGTGGAAGAAGCTCGACGGTTCGAAGGCGCTTTGCGTGAACGGGTAAGAGAGCTGGTGAAGAATAACGAGAAAGAGTTAGTGGTTCAGGGGGACTAGTCTAGACAGCTTGGCTTGTGTGATGATGTCTTCACATGAAGCTGTGATCTAATGGACTTATTTGGAAGCTGCGGCGTTGTGAAACGCCGCAGCTTCTTTTTTCCTACGGCGGTGTCGATGAGCTAGGAATCCTGTGATTCCGATAAACGGCAATTGGCTCGGTTATAGCATGATTTCGCATTGAGTTAGATTCTACCGACAGCTGTGCATATCCTGGGGATTTCAGCCTATTACCACGACTCGGCCGCCTGTCTAATCGAAGACGGGCACATCGTCGCCGCTGCTCAAGAAGAGCGTTTCACCCGTAAGAAACACGACCATCGATTTCCCGCCTCGGCAGTGGAATATTGTCTGCGAGAAGCGCAAATTAGTGCAGATCAAGTCGATCTGGTAGCTTTCTACGATAAGCCGCTACTTAAGTTTGAGCGCCTGCTGGAGACTTACATTGATTATGCTCCCAGCGGAATTCGATCATTTCTTATGGCCATGCCTTTGTGGCTCCGGGAAAAGCTTTGGATTCGTGAACAGACTGCAAAGAGCGCGAACTACAAAGGTAAGGTTCTGTTTACCGAGCACCATGAATCTCACGCCGCTTCGGCCTTCTTCCCCTCTCCTTTTGAATCCGCAGCTGTTTTGACTATGGACGGTGTGGGAGAATGGGCGACCTCCTCTTATGGCTATGGGCGTGGAAACGAATTACATCTCTTAAAGGAGTTGCATTTTCCTCACTCTCTTGGCTTGCTCTACTCAGCGTTTACTTACTACACCGGATTTAAAGTCAACTCGGGCGAATACAAAGTAATGGGACTTGCTCCTTACGGTGAGCCTCGCTATGCCCAGCTTATCCTCGACGAGCTCGTTGATTTGAGCGAAGACGGTTCGATCCACCTCAACATGAAGTACTTCAATTTTGCTCACGGCCTGACGATGACTAACAGCAATTTTGACAAGTTGTTTGGTGGTCGCCCGCGAAAGCCTGAAGGTATCTTGACTCAACGCGAGATGGATCTGGCTCGCTCAATTCAAGAAGTGACTGAGGAAGCAATATTGCGCATGGCCCGTACCGTCCATCGCGAAACGGGTGAGAAGAATCTCTGTCTGGCTGGTGGCGTAGCTTTGAACTGCGTCGGCAACGGCCGAATTCTGCGGGAAGGGCCGTTTGAAAATGTATGGATTCAACCGGCGGCCGGCGATGCCGGCGGCGCGCTGGGGGCAGCGCTTTCTATTTGGTATCAATATCTCGGCAATCAACGCGATGTTTCGGCAATGTGCGGTGGCCACCGCGATGCAATGCGCGGCGCATATTTAGGCCCGTCATTTTCTAACGATGAGATTAAGGCCTTCATTGAGACAACCGGAGCGAACTACCGCCGCGTGGACCGTGCTCAGTTGGCCGAACACGTTGCGAGGTTATTGGCCGAGGAAAAAGTAGTCGGCTGGTTTCAGGGCCGTATGGAATTTGGTCCCCGCGCCCTGGGCGCGCGCAGCATACTTGGGGATCCTCGATCGCCGAAGATGCAATCGCAGATGAATCTTAAGATCAAGTTTCGGGAATCCTTCCGGCCGTTTGCGCCTTCTGTTTTACGTGAGCGAGTGAGCGACTATTTCGAGATGGATTGCGAATCTCCCTACATGTTGCTGGTAGCACCAGTCTGCAAGGACTTGCGACGAGAAATGACCGATGCAGAGCGCGAGCTGTTTGGGATTGAGAAGCTCAACGCTGTTCGCTCGACTCTCCCGGCGATCACCCACGTGGATTACTCGGCCCGCATCCAGACCGTAAGGCGCGAGGACCATCCCGCGTACTACGACTTAATTGCCGCCTTTGGACGTCTAACCGGCTGTCCGGTTGTGGTCAACACCTCGTTCAACGTGCGCGGCGAGCCGATTGTCTGTACGCCGCAACAAGCTTATACGTGCTTTATGCGAACAGAGATGGACTGCCTGGTGATGGAAGATTACGTGTTAACAAAGGATGAGCAGGGCGAAGGCATCTTCATCGATGAAATAAACTGGCAGGAGGAGTTTCAGCTTGATTGAGCCGACAAAAACTAAGGAGAAAAAGAAAAACCCAAAGGCCAGCAATGTGCCCGAGGTCAGCAATGCTCAAGCTCGTAAGACTGCGCTCGTAGTCGCTGCTGTTTTCCTCGCCATCGCACTGTGGAATGTTTACCGCGGCCGCATGACCCAGGTGACAATATTTGGGGGCATCGCGGGTGCCATTACTCTAATTGGCCTAATTCCCGTGGCGGCACGGGCTTTCCACCGATTCTGGATGGGAATTGCTGCAGTACTTGGCTACGTAAACAGTCGTATTCTGCTCTCGGTTCTTTACTATGGTCTGTTCACTCCTGTGGGCTTGGTGCGCCGATTGATAGGGCGTGACCCATTGCAGAGAAGAGGCAAACCCCAATCAAGTTATTGGGTAACCCGGGAATATACAAGACAGGCAAAAGAACAATTCGAGAGACTCTTTTAGTACCGCCCTTGTACCTCATCAGGATCAAATGTTATCTACTTTTGAATGAATTCTGAAACTAGTTTTATTGGAGAATCGGATGTTATCGATGTTTCGTGAGATATGGATGCTGCTTAGCACCCGGAAGAAGTTCTGGTTGCTCCCAATAATTGTGGTCTTAATGTTGTTCGGCATGCTTTTGGTTTTTGCCCAGAGCTCCGCCTTGGCGCCGTTCATTTACACGATCTTTTAACCGTCGACTTGGCTCAAAGATCTCGACTAGCGCCGGCGCGTTGAGCAGTGGTTACGTGCCCATTTTCACTTTGAAGTTGAGGGATCACACCGTTTTGAAAGCGCCATACAAGAGGGTGTGCACTGTCTCGTCAACAGTGACCAGTCCGAGACTGTGGTTCAGGTGAAATAACAACTTTGAAAAGCGACTGCTAGTAATGGTCAGGGCAGAGCGGACGCGTAAGCGGATTAAAGAAGTTGCAGCGCCTCGAGCGCCGCAGCTTCTTTTGCTTTTTAAGGGAAGCGGCTAAGATTGAATCTGTATATCAATGACTAAACCCCCCGCACCGCAGCTGTACCATTGAACTAAAAATGCCACGTCGCACCGAAATTCCGGACTACGAGCCGGTCACTCGCAAACGGAGCTCCAATATCTCCGGATCCCAGGCGACCGATGATTTGTTGAGTTTGCGCATGCGGCCCGATACAAGCTTGCAGAATGTTGCATCGGTCGATGGCCAGCCATTATGGGCATCAAAGGAGAGAGCGGGGAAGGCTATTCCAGAAGTAACTGCAGGTAAGCAGGAAGAGTCCAAACCGCAGTTTAAAGAGAACTGGATCATCAAGCGTGGCCACGCGCTAAGCTATGCTGGGTTGTTTCTATTCACAATAGTCCTTTATTTTCGTCCCTACGAGCTCTTTTCAGCACTCTCATCTTTAACGTCACTAGCCTTCTGGGTTGCCGTTCCTACACTGCTCGTCTTTTCACTATCGCAACTTTCAATCGAAGGCAATCTCACCGCGCGCCCGCGTGAAGTAAACCTTGCTCTATTGTTAGTCCTGGCAGCATTGATCTCAATGCCACTCGCTCTAAACCCTGCTGAAGCCTGGGAAACCTTCAATAAAGAGTTCATCAAAGCTATTTTGATGTTCATCGTCATCGTTAACGTAGTGCGCACAGAACGACGGCTAAAGGGCATGCTTTTGTTGGCGCTAGCGGTTAGCCTTTTAGTGAGCATCAATGCATTCAACGACTATCGAAGTGGTCGCTTCGCATTTGAGGGTTACCGAATTACGGGATCGATTGGGGGAATGTTAGGCAATCCGAACGACATGGCATTACATCTCGTGACCATCCTGCCGATTGCCGTAACCCTGGTGCTTACTACGCGCAACTATTTGAC
>DASSCG010000462.1:0-3987 GCA_035697925.1 Pyrinomonadaceae bacterium | reverse complement strand
GGACTGGTGCGTTATGAGTTCAAGGATGAATTCACCAAAGACCTAACGGCGAATCCTCAAAAAGAATGGAAACCATCAGAGCTCGTCTCTTACTTGCTCGATGAAAAACCGCCATTCAAAGCCGGCGGTGGCTGGGACTATTCCGACACGAATTACATTGTTCTCGGAATTATTATAGAGGAGGTTACTGGCAGAAAATTCTACGACGAAGCGAACAGACGTCTGCTTAAGCCACTCAAACTAAACGACACGATTCCGCAGGATGGACCAAAGCTGAAAGGCCTGGTCCAGGGTTATGCCGGACCGAACAATCCATTTGGTGGCAAGGATGCAATGATCCAGAATGGAAAGTTCACGATCAATCCGCAGTTTGAATGGACTGGTGGCGGCTATGTGTCAACCGCGCAGGACCTCGCACGTTGGGCCAAGATGATCTATGAAGGCAGGGCATTTTCGCCGGCGCTCCTGCCGCAGGTTCTTGAAGGAGTCTCGGCGACGATGCTTGGTAAAGAAACCAAATACGGCCTCGGGGTTATCATTCGCCAAACCTCAGCCGGTACTTCCTACGGTCACAGCGGTTTCTTCCCGGGATACATCACGGACATGATGTACTTCCCTGATCAAAAAGTCGCTGTAGCTGTTCAAGTGAATACCAGCGTGGGACGTAGTCTGGGTAAACCGCCTGGGCGAGTTTTGGCCGAGGTAATGGAAGTAATCAAGTCCCATTCAGGCAATTGATCATATCCGCTTTGCCTCAAAAGTCGATTCCGTGGTAACGAGTTTCGTGTTTAGTTCGTGTGACTTCGTGGATCGTTCCTTCTGTCCATAAAAACTAAGGACGATCCACGAAGTCACACGAACCAACACGAACCAAAATACTTAGTTACGTCGCCTCGAACATTAAAAAGCGAGGACCGTCTGGAGCATCGGCATCCAGCCGTTCATTCCCGCGGTGTAGGGAGTAAAGGCTCCACTATAAGGAGATCCGTTAACCCGCATCACCTCGCCGGTCATCCACAAACGCTCCGTCGGTAAGAAGTACCACTTGAAACCACCGCCATACTCAGAAGGATTGGCAAATTGTCCGAAAACTTTTGAGCCGCGGACATACAGCAGCAGTTTCTTTGGGACGACAAATTTACCTGTCGACAACTCAAAGCCATGGTCGAATGTGGATGCGAGGGGAAGCGGCCCGTCGGCTTCGAAGTCGTTTAGCCAACGCATGAAGTATTGCCCGTTAACCGAAAATCCGCTCTTTTTGAGGCCACCGTCGATCGCCCACATTCTGTAAGTGGCTTTCTCGACGGTAACACCCGGAGCAAACGCCCCGGTCGAGAAAGCAAGCACGCCATCGGAATTGTAAATTGAAGTATTGTCGGGACTAGACTGATCGGTATCTGAAAAGCGGTCTTCCCGAGATCTGGTAAAACTGGTCCCAATCCGAATGCGAGTTTTGCTGGACGCAAAATAATCGTCGTACATCTGGCGCGATTTACCGGGCTCTGAATAGGGCCCCAGCGGCTCCCACCAAACACTGCCGGAGAAAAGCAAACTTGTATCGATCTTGTTTGCCGTAATGTTCAAAGTATTGAGACCGTTGCCGACGAACACCAGATAGTTCAAACCTTTTGCCGGTTCTCCGTTGGCCCAGACCCCCTGAGTAAAGCCGGGACGAAAGAAGTTGTCCGCCATGCTCCTGTCAATTGGTTGGAAAAATGGGAACGTGCCAACAAGTGATCGGCTGCCTGGAACACCAGTGTAGCCTCCGGTGACCGTGAGCGCTTTATTGAATCGCCAGCCAATGTTCCCGGCTACCACGATCGAGGCGGCCCCGGCCGAAGTCCAGACCGTCATGCTGTATTGCAGCTTCTTGGAGAACATGTAGCCGCCCAGGATGAACATCGTGCGGTTCACCGTTATATCGTTGCGACTGTGCACTTCGCGGACATTGCCAAGATGGTCGGTAAAGGTCTCTTTGCTGTTTTGCGTGTTGAGCCATCGAATCTGGGTATTGACGTTGAACCTCAGCAGGAACGGCACCTTAGAGTCCTCGGGATTTTCCCAGATAACAATTCCATCCCGGTAATGATCGTCGTCAGTAGATTGCGTTCGAGTTGGTGAGACTGACGGCGCAGGCACTGACGCCTCTGGTGTCGCCGTCGATGGTAATGAAGTCTCCGCTTCTTGCGCCGGACCGGTTGGCTGCGGATTGGGCGACACAGCCGCTATCGGGACGCCGTCAATTTTGCGCTGTAAACGGTCGACCATTTCCAACAGCGCCTTCTGTTGCTCCTCCATCTTGCGAAGCTGTTCTCGAACGGCGGCGTTCTCAGCCTTCACGCTTGCCATTTGGGACTCGAGGTCGTTTGGCTTGGGCGTCTCAGCCACTTTGTTCTCTTCGGTGCCCACACGGGGACCCTGAGCTGCGACAGTCTCCTTATCCGAATTACCAGGCTTGATTGTGGATTGCCCATTGGCCGAAGTTGTTAACAACGTGAGTGCCGTTAACGCCAATGTAGCTGTGAGTATGACCGATGCGCGGTTTACGGGCATGTTAAATCTCCCTCTAAAACTCGTCCGTGGCGACGCCAGATTTGCGCATCAATACCTAGATCACTTTGGAAGCCCTGGTTGAACAGGCGTTGAGGCGCTGCCCGTAAACCGTCAGCGTCGGGCACTATAAAATTAGATAAGGTGAACGGGGGGAAGCGAGGGTACCAACAGTAAAGTCGGAACCCTCGCTCCTTCAGCAAAGCACCACGGATTGCGCCAATCCGGCTTCGCTGGTTTCTTTGTATTTACTGTTCATGTCCCTGGCCGTCTCAGCCAGCGCCATCACAGTTGCGTCGAAGTTGACGCGGTGCCGGGATGCGATCTCGTTGCTGGCGATCGCGTAAGCCGTCCAGGCCTTTACCGCGCCGAACGCGCAGCGCTCGATGCACGGCACCTGCACGTAACCCGCGACCGGGTCGCATGTCATCCCCAGGTGATGCTCGAGGGCCGATTCCGCAGCGTTCTCGACAACTAACGATGGTGCATCGTACGCAGTAGCGACCAATGCCGCAGCCATCGCAGACGCCACGCCAATCTCCGCTTGGCAACCGCCTTCGGCAGCGGACAACGTTGCGTGGTGCTTGCAGAGATAGCCGACGGCCAAGGCGGCGAGCATACCGTCACGAACCTTCTGCCGATCGACTTTACGTACTTCGAGGAGTCCATAAACCAGAGATGGCATGACACCCGCGGAACCACCAGTCGGGGCGGTGATAACGAGGTGGCCGCGGCCATTCTCTTCGGACGCTGCCAATGCGAAGGCCGACAGAGCGGCGATACCGCGGTCTGATTGAAGTTTATCGTCCATCGCCCGCTTGTAAACGGTCGCTGCTTTGCTGTGCAGCTTAATCGGGCCAGGCAGGACATCATCCTCCGACATCGACAACCCCGACTTTACCGTCGCGACCATTGCATTAATGATCTTGTCGATGAAGGCATAAACCTCCGCTTCCGTCCTGCCCGCGATCGACATCTCGTTCGCAAGGATTACCTTTGCGATCGAGATCTTGTTGTTGTCGGCGTGAGCGCGAAGTTCTTTCATCAGCCTGAACGGATATTTCGGCGGGTTTTTCTTGGGGGGTACATATCCTTTCCATTCGATGAATCCGCCGCCAACAGAGTAGTACTCCTGTTCGAGCAGCACTTCGTCTCCCGCCATTAGCTTCGCGATCATTGTATTCGGGTGGTGGAAGTCGCCCTTGGTAGCGTCGTAAATGATGTCCTTCAAGCTCACGTCAATAGACTTGCTGCCGAGCTTCACCGGGAATACCTGATCGGGCTTATCTCGCAGGCTGTCGAGGAACAGAGGATCGACAGTTGCCGGCTCTTTGCCTACCAAGCCGGCAAGCGCCGCTCGCTCCGTGCCGTGACCTTTGCCCGTCGCGCTCAGACTTCCGAAAAGATGAACCTTCAAAGCGGTTGCTTTAGCGAGCT
>DASSCG010000461.1:0-3386 GCA_035697925.1 Pyrinomonadaceae bacterium | reverse complement strand
TGACAACCTTATTATTCTTCGTTTTAAACGCTGTCGGAGGTCAAGCTCTATTTCGTGGATCGGGTTTGTTTGTTAAGGTACAGACGGTCTCTCCGGTTGCTTCCGGTCAAGCTGCATAGGGTTCGGAGGCGCGGGCTGATCTCGAAGGATCGGAACCCGCATCTTTGCGGGCCTTCGTGGGAAATAGTTATTCGAAACATCAGCATCGGCCGTTTCTAAGTGGGGATCGAGTGTGATCGAACGTACCTCCTTCGATGTCATAATTAGCTTCGAGACCTCTGTACTGTTGTAGCGCCAGATCTCCGCGGGAATACGTAACTCTTCTTTGCTACCGTCTACATATTCAATCTCAAGAATTACCGGCATTACCAGACCTCCGACATTCTTCAAGTCAATTACGTAGAAGTTGGTGCCGGACTGCAACAGCTCCCGTTCACGCGGCGTCAGAGTTGCCAGAAACTTTTGATACTCCTCACGTTCCTGGGGTGTTACAAGATTTTCGTCATATGTGCTGTAGAAGTCGCGCAGTGAGGGGTCAGCATCAACACGTTTCGGAATTGCCTTGTTGCGTTGCTCCGAAAGCGTTTGCGGCTGCTCCGCCCGTTCTTTCGCGCGGCGGGCTTTCTCCACATCCGGGTTCATAGTATCGAGAGTAAATAGACGAACTCGCTCGAGAGAAATATCAACGTAGTCCGTCGTATAAAACCAACCTCGCCAGAACCAATCGAGGTCAACGCCAGACGCATCTTCCATCGTGCGAAACAAATCGGCAGGTGTGGGCCGCTTGAATGCCCAACGACGCGCATATTGCTTAAATGCAAAATCGAACAGCTCTCGCCCCAGGACGCTTTCGCGCAAGACGTTCATTGCAGTCGCAGGTTTGGAGTAAGCATTGTCTCCAAACTGAATGACATCGTCGGAGTTAGTCATGATGGGAACCTGGTTCGGGTTCTTCATATAGTTGACTAAGAGTTTCGGCTCACCACGCTGCGAAGGATAGCCTGCTTCCCACTCCTGCTCCGCTAGGTACTCGATAAAAGTGTTCAGTCCCTCATCCAGCCAAGACCATTGGCGCTCGTCGGAATTGAGAATCATTGGAAAGTAGTTATGACCGACTTCGTGGATGACTACTGAAATCAGGGAGTTCCTGGTGGCTTCAGTGTAGGTTCCGTCGGGCAAGGGACGCGGACCTTGAAGCAGATCATCGGATATTCCATGCCGCCTACAGGTCCATTAATCGACTGCGCAACCGGGTAAGGATAGGGAACCGTATGTCGCGAATAAACCGTGAGGGTATGCTTGATCGCCTGTGTGGAAAATTTGGACCAAAGTGGTTCGCCTTCTTTGGGATATAGCGACATCGCCATCACCTGTTTGCCTTCAACGTTATGGCCCTGGGCATCCCAGATGAATTTGCGTGATGAGGCGAAAGCGAAATCACGAACATTCTCTGCTGCAAAAATCCATGTCTTCTTACCAGCTGGTTTGTGCGACTCGTTGGCCTTCGCTTCATCCGGAGTCACGACAAAGATCGGACTCTTCGCAGTCTTAGCATGCTCCAGGCGCTGGCGCTGTGAGGCCGTTAACACCGCCTGCGGATTTTGCAGCACTCCTGTCGCGGCCACAATGTGATCCTCAGGTGAGGTAATAGAGACACGATAGTTGCCAAACTCGAGTGTAAACTCGCCCGCGCCCAGGAATTGTTTGTTTTGCCAACCATAGACATCGTAGTAAGCAGCCATGCGCGGGAACCACTGCGCAATCTCGTAGATGTAGTTCTTGTCTACAGGAAAATATTCGTAACCGGTGCGACCACCAACCCGCCGCGCATCGCTGATGTTGTAATTCCAATCAATCGAAAAAACAGTTGATTCCCCCGCAGGAAGCGGCCGGGGCAGATCGATGCGCATCATTGTCTTAACCACGGTGTACGGGAGTGCAACGCCCTTGGCGTCGCGCACTGCTGTGATGCGTTGCCCACCTTCAAAATCACGACGCGCGATCAGGTTGTCGATCGTCGATAAAGGAAGCCGCTCAAAATTGGGTGCGGTCAAAGTAGACAGATTTTCAGAATCCTTTGCCCACAGGTTCTGATCGAGTTGGAGCCAGAGATAGGAAAGGGCATCAGGCGAGTTGTTGAAGTAAGTGATTGTCTCAGAAGCAGTCAGACGCTGGTTAGCATCGTCCAGCTCAACCTTGATGTCGTAATCGGCTCTTTGTTGCCAATAGTTTCGACCCGGAGCACCGGATGCAGTGCGATACACATTCGGAGTGGGAAGCAGATCCTCCATTTGCGCAAACTTGTCGACTGGCGTGGTGCGATGTTGGGCAGTGGTGAGCACCGGAACGAACGCTATCGCCATTGCAAAGCTCAGTTTGATGAGGTGCAACCGGCAAGACACAATTACAGTGACCAGGTCAGACTTGGTAGTGGGCTTCATTAGTTGTTTTCCTTTCGAGGGGATTCTAAATGGAGCGGCTGCTTTTGCAAACAATAGTCATGAGCCAACTCCGGCGGCAAAGCCCAAACGCAGGTGGCCAATGACTTGAGGCAAAGCCGATCTCTTCCACGCTTAAATAGCGCTCATTACTTGGTAGATGAAGTAAGACCCAGCGCACACCATTAACCAGAAAGCAATTTCCTGAATCCAAATGTGAGTTTTGAGTGGATGGGTTGATGCGACAGTCTTCCGTGCGAGAACCATGACTTTATGAGCCTTCCAGACTCCGAACACAACGACGAGCGCAGCACCAACAAAGATTGGCCACATGAATCTGATGTAATAAATTTTCACCAGGAAAAGGAACGCCAAACCAGCTAGCAGGATGAACGACGCGCCCACTAGCTGACCAGAGATTGTGTTTGGCAGTACTTCTGAAGGTCGAGACAAAGGGGGTGTTACGGAGCGAACAGCGTCGTCGCTTCGTTGATTCGGCTGGTAAGCGCGTTGCGAGTCGTAAGCGTTCCGCGTGTAGGCATTTCCCAGCACTCGGTAAGCTTCGTTGATCGCCTTCATCTTTTCTGCGTCACCACCACGGTCGGGATGATGCCGCCTTGCGAGATGTTTATAGCGGCTTTCAATCTCGCCTTGTGAGGCAGTTTGCTCAGCGCCCAGAATGGAATAATAGTCTTTGTCCACATCGGGGTTCCTCATCCTTCCCAATCCACCTAGGAAACTGATGTAAATCGCGCGTCAAGCTAAAGAACTTATTTTACTCTTCAACATTTATCCCTGGCAGGTGTTTTTGCTCAGTAGGGTTTCAAGTAAGTCCGCCAAACTTCGATCGAGAGGGCAGCAATAGGGAAAGAGGACAACTCACAGTCACTGCCGCCGCTCAAGGCTACGAATTCTTGCGCGGCGCAAAGAATCTGACATCGCCGCATC
>DASSCG010000460.1:0-3341 GCA_035697925.1 Pyrinomonadaceae bacterium | reverse complement strand
TTCATTCGTTTACTACTTCCTTGATGAGGATCGGACTCTCCCCTTTAAATTCATCACTAACCTTGTAGGCCGCCTGAATACGATTAACGGCTTCCTCTGCCCTGGATGCGACGCGGCTGTAAACCATTCCCAACGTTTGACCCGCACTTACCTTATCTCCAATTCGGGCCTCGGAAATGAAGCCCACGGACGGATCAATAGTGTCGTCAATTCGCACACGTCCACCGCCGAGTGCTGCAATCGCATGTCCGACTTCGGTGGTCTCAACTGCGGTAATGTAACCTGAGCGCCGAGATTCTACCTTAAAGAATTCATTGACCAAAGGAAGTACTTCGGAAGGCTCATCGCAAACGCGCGGATTACCACCCTGCGCTTCGACGTTCTTCCGAAAACGCTCGAGTGCCTCACCAGAGGCCAGAGCAATTTGCAGACGTGACCGCGCCTCCTCAAGCGAATTCTCGACGTGGGCCAGAACCAACATATGAGCTGACAGCTCGACTGAGAGATCCAGTACAGGCTTCGCAGCTGGCGCATATTCCCCACGGAGTATCTCAATGCATTCCTTTACCTCAATTGAGTTCCCCACGGCCCGCCCCAGTGGTTGATTCATATCGGTTAATAGAGCACGCGTACGAATGCCACACGAGTTCCCAGTTTTAACCAACGCGTGGGCCAGCGCTTGAGCCCTCTGTCCATCCCGCATAAATGCGCCTGACCCGACCTTGACGTCTATCGCCATGGCGTCCAAACCTGCCGCGCCCTTCTTGGAAATTATTGATGCAACTATCAACGGAATTGCCTCGACCGTTGAGGTAGCATCGCGAAGCGCGTAAATCTTCTTATCGGCAGGCGCGATTTCACCCGTCTGGCCTGCCATCGCGAAACCGGTCAATTCCAGGACCCTTTCAAACTGCGTGATCGATAGACCAACCTTATAGCCGGGGATCGATTCGAGTTTATCTAAAGTCCCGCCGGTGTGGCCTAAACCGCGCCCCGAAATCATCGGCACACAAACTCCGCAAGCAGCTACCAGGGGAGCGATGATCAGGGAAGTCTTGTCACCAACGCCTCCGGTCGAATGCTTGTCAGCCTTGGGTTTGGCAATGTGAGAGAAATCCAGAATTCGGCCGGACTGTAGCATGGCCTCTGTCAGCGACTGTTGCTCAGCCTCATTCATACCATTCAGGTAGATGGCCATCAGCAATGCGCTAATCTGATAGTCGGCTATCTGGCCGTGCGTAACCCCTTCAATGAAATAGCTGATCTCCGCAGGGAGTAGCGGTTCGCCATCGCGCTTCTTACGGATGATGTCCTGCGGTCTCAAATTATCTTCTCAACTCTCTAACCCGTTTGATCAAGAAGAGGTGGCTTGATCACTCCTGCTCAGTTATCTCACCATTCAGCAGAACCACTGCCTGTGCTTCTATAGCCAATCCCTGTCCCACTGTGCCGATTCCCTCGCCAGTCTTTGCCTTAACGCTGACACAACCGACTTCCACACCAAGTATGGCGGCGAGGTTCTCGCGCATTGCTAGCACGTAGGGTCTTAGCTTTGGCTCCTCGAGCATCACGGTCGCATCTACATTGACCACCGCCAACCCGCGTTCATGAGCTAACCACATTACTCGTGAGAGTAAATGCAAACTATCTGAATCTTTCCATTGAGGATCGCGGTCAGAGAAATGAACTCCGAGATCGCCTTCGCAAAGTGCACCGAGGATTGCGTCAGCAATAGCATGCGAAAGAGCATCCGCATCCGAGTGCCCCTCCGCGCCGCGCGTCGAAGAAATCTGTACGCCTCCCAGAACCAGCGGCCTGCCATCCACCAACCGATGTGTGTCGTTGCCAATTCCGATGCGAAACATAAGGTCGAACTGCGTTGTGCTTGGTGCTTTGTACTTCGTTCTTCGTATTATGTGCCGGGCTCTTCGAATCTTCGGTGCTTGATAGCGGCGTTTACGGACAAAGCTCCAAGCACTAAGTACTAAGTACCAATCCAGCCAAATCAGGACTCCACTTTCATTTCCTTAAGGAATACTTCCCCTAGTGCCAAATCTTCCGGTCCGGTGATCTTAATATTCCGCGAGCTTCCTTCGACGGTTGTGACCTTCACACCTAGTCGCTCAACCAGTGAGCTTTCGTCTGTTAATTCAGGATCGAGTACATCAACTTGCTCGTAAGCTCGCCTTAACAATTCAAAACGAAAACATTGTGGCGTCAGCGCCCGTCGCAAGACAGCGCGCGGCAAAGTTCTTTCGACAAAGCCATTGCCAATCTCTTTGATAGTGTCGGTAACTTCGGCGGTTAGGATCGCGGCGTCATTTGCTTGAGCCGCCTTAACCGTCCGGCTAATTTCCCCGCTAGTGACAAAAGGTCTCACACCATCGTGGACGGCGATGATTTCGGCGGTGGCAGCGCGGACTGTTAAGAGTCCCTTGAGAACAGACTCGGCCCTCGTTGATCCTCCGGGAACAATCCTGGACAGCTTTCTCAACCTGTGTTGTTCCGCAAGAGCGAGAAAACCGCCCACGTCCTGAGCTGGTAAAACTAGAATGATTTCCTGAATGGCCTCGCACAGCTCGAAGCATCGGAGAGTGTGGATGATGATCGGTGTGCCCGCGAGTTCCAGAAACTGCTTGGCCCGATTGCCGCCCATTCGTGTGCCCTGCCCGGCGGCAGCGATGATTGCGACATTCATAGAAAAGTGACAGGTAACAAGTGACAAGTGACAAGAAACGACCCCCGATTCCTGTCACTTGTCAGTTATCACTTGTCACTAGGAGCTAGTCCATAACCGGTTCGCTATCTGTGATGCGCACCGGTGCGGGAGAGCTTCGCGGGTCGCGCGTCTGGCGGCGTACAGTTCCGTTGGTGCGGTGCTCACCATTACCATTCTCGGCCTCTTCCCACAGACGCCCGAAAATCATCTTGCCGGCCGTGGTTTGCAACACGCTGGTGACGGCGATGTCTGCATTTTTCCCAATTAGTCTGCGCGCATTATCTACGACGACCATAGTACCGTCATCGAGATAAGCGACACCCTGGTTATATTCCTTGCCTTCTTTCAGGATGAACACTCGCATGGCCTCGCCGGGGAGGACTACCGGCTTCAAGGCGTTCGCCAGCTCGTTGATGTTGAGCACGCTGACCCCGCGCAGCTGCGAGACTTTGTTTAGATTGAAATCATTCGTCACGATTACTGCGTCAAGCTGCTTACCCAGTTCGATCAGCTTCAGGTCAACTTCCCGGACCGAAGGAAAGTCAGTCTCTACAATCTGAATGTCCAGCGAACTGTTGTTCTGCAGGCGGTTCAGCATATCCAGGCCCCGACGTCCACGCTG
>DASSCG010000459.1:0-9229 GCA_035697925.1 Pyrinomonadaceae bacterium | reverse complement strand
GAGTGTCAGGCGGCATAGCCGCCAAGAGCAGGAGCACCTCTAACGGAAGGGCAAAGCCACTTCCTCACAACAGGCGGCTGAGCCGTTTCAGGAACGGTTAACTCTCTTGCGTTTTGCTCAAAACGTTACCTTTGCCGTATGCTCTCTCAGTTCAGAACATTCCCCAGTAGCCTGCGTATACACTGTCCCACTAGTACTCTATTAGATTAGGAGATCCACTTAATGCACTCGCTTTCTCGTATTAATTTCCACCGTCGGGGATTTTTAGCGGCAGTCTTGCTTGTTTCACTGCTTTCGTCGCCGGCATTTGCCTGGCAAGGGGGCGCAAGCGCACCGGCCGTCAAAGCTACCGCGACTCTTACTCCACCTGAACTAAAAACTGCCGGCCGACTCAAACTCGAAACTATACGTGACGTCACCACCGTTCTTAGCTCGAACGAATTTGAGGGTCGTGGAACAGGACAGCCTGGAGCCGATAAGGCAGCACGTTATCTCGCCGATCGCTTCGCCAAGTTAGGGCTTAAACCCGCTGGCGAAAATGGGACATACCTGCAATCCATCAAGTTCAAGTCCACTCAAGTTTTGCCTGAATCATCATTCAAAATAGGCGACGTCGTATTGAAGCTAGGGGAAGATTACCTACTCCTCCCACCATACACTTCTGAGACTGTGGACAGCACTGGTGGAGCGGTCTTCGTTGGTTACGGCGTGGTATCTCCGGAATTAAAACGCGATGACCTGGCCGGGCTGGATCTCAAAGGCAAAGTAGTAATCATGCTCAATGGTCAGCCTGATGGCGTGGACGCGACCGCTTGGCGACGAGCCACCAACCCCCAAACCCGTGCTATGAACGTTTTTGGTCGTGGCGCGGTAGCAATCATGATCGCCGGCGCTGGCACGGCCGCCCAACCGTTCTCAACCATCGCCAACTATCTCTCGCGTAGACGCGTTTCGCTTGCGTCAGCTCCGACACCGTCATTCAAGATCCCGCCGGTGATGCTCTCGAGTGACTCGGCTATGGAAAAGCTGTTTGCCGGATCGGGAATGACTTACGCTCAGATCCAAGAGAAGGCAAAGAGCGGCGAGATGGTGTCTCGAGATTTAGGAAAGACTGCAACTATCGCTATGCGCCTAAAGTTCGCGGAGGCAACCAGCGACAACGTAGTTGCAGTGCTCGAAGGTTCCGACCCGCAGCTTAAAAACGAGGCAGTAGTCTATTCTGCACACTATGACGCATACGGAACGGAAAGCGGTCGCATCTATCCCGGTGCTGCCGACAACGCCCTAGGTACTGCCACCATCGTTGCGATTGCCGAAGCTTTCGCCAAAAGTTTTTCCAAGCCTTCCACACGTCCACGTCGTTCCGTAATCTTTCTTGCGGTGACTGGCGAAGAATATGGCCTGTTGGGCGCCGAATACTGGGTTGGGCACCCGACGTGGCCTCTTGAGAAACTGGCCGCTGACATAAATTTCGACGGCATCGGCACAGAGGTTTATGGTCCAGTGAAACGAATAGTTGGGTTTGGAGCAGAACATTCCAACCTGGGTGCGATCTTTGAAGATGTTTCAGTGGCAACTGGGAACATTGTCACTCCCGACCCACTGCCGGAAGAGAATGCCTTCGTTCGTTCGGACCACTACGCTTTTGTGAAACGCGGTGTGCCCGCTTTAATGTTGATGGGGGGGCCCGAGGGTGATCCAGCTTCGTGGATTCCGCGCATGAAGAAGTGGTTGGCGACGGACTATCATTCGCCGAGTGATACTGTAAAGCCCGACTGGAACTGGACGGGCCCTCTTACCCTCGCCAAGGTAGGGCTGATCATTGGGCTGCGGGTCGCGAATGCTGAAGCGATGCCCACCTGGAATGCCTCTTCGCCCTTTAACAAGGCGCGGACTCCGGCCAAGCCGACGGGCAACTAAGGACTGCCGAAGAGCACTCCACCAAGGCTAATTTGCAGGTCAGGAAGGGTCGTTATGAGATCTCAAATCTCAGATCTCAGATCTCAAAACTCAGATCTCAGATCTCAGATCTCAGATCCAAAAGCCACCCTTTCCTGACCAGCGAATCACTAGAAAGCCTGCATTCATTTCAGCAAAGAAGCTCTCAACCCTGAGAGCTGTGCATCCGCCCACATCTTCCTTTCCTCAATAATTCTACCGCTTCCATTTTTTTGTAACTTTTGCCGCACTCGTGTGTTTTAGGTAGTGTAGCGCAGTTTATGGCGAGTGAAGACGAAGAGTTCACCACGCTGTTTCAGGATTTTTACCCAAGTCTCTGCAGGTTTCTTGAATGCCTGCTGGGTGGGCGTGCCGCGCTCGCACAAGACCTTGCACAGGAGAGCTTTTTGCAACTGCACCGGACCGCGTGGAGCAAGCTCCCTCCAGGAGAAGCCCGCTTTTGGCTATACCGCGTTGCGCGCAACTTCGCCATCAACGAGTTTCGGAAAAGCCAAACTCGTTATCGCTTGTTTGAGCAAGTAGTCCAGGTGATGAGCCCGCGCCGGCGCAACCCTGAGGAAGAGTACGAAGCACAGGAACAGCAGCAGATGGTGCTCGAGATGTTGCAAAGCTTGCCAGAAGATCAGCGCGCTGCGCTGCTGTTGCGAGAGCAGGAGCAGTTGAGTTATCGCGAAATCGGACATGTGCTCAACATTTCAGAAAGCAAAGTGAAGATTGATATTTTTCGAGCTCGCACGGCTCTTAGGGAGCATTGGGCCAAACGCGCACAGGCCCACGGGGCGCGAGGACATTGAGGGGTTAAGTTATGGCTTGCGATCAAAGTGAAAAAATATCGTTATTGATTGACGGCGAACTGACTGCCACAGAAACGCGCTCGCTTGAGCTTCATCTGGCAAGCTGCGAAGAGTGCAATCAAGTACGTGCCGATTTCCTCGGTTTACGGAGCCAGATTAGCGCGTACTCTCCTCTGCTCGCACCATCCAAGCCGCGTCCTGCCTTAGCCGCTGTGCTGGCGAAACCTTCTCGAGAGCGTCATCAGGCTGGATGGCTTGGTCGCTTACTAGGATTAAATGATGCGCTGCCGGTTGCGCGTTACGCCACCATCGCCGCCCTCTTAATGATCGGCGTGGCGATCGGAACGATTGCGCTTTTACGCTCCCAACCTCCAACCGAAATAGCGAGCAACAAATCTACGCCATCTGCCGATGTTGCTAATCCTACGTCAGCTTTGCCAGACAACCCGGATCAACTCGCCAGCAATTCCGGTCGGAAGCCGTCGAAGGGAAAGCCGCGCGAAGCAACTCCTAACCAGCGAAAACCAGATTCGAAGATCAAACGCTCGAAGGAACAAGGCACTCCGAAACCACTGCCTCAGTTACAGAATTCGGCGCCGCCAACTTACGCCTTCGTAAATGAACCGAACGATCCGGCTGCAAATCACTCTGGTGATACGGATGCGCTGACGGCGAGCCATCTCGAACAGTCTGAGTTGTTGTTACGTGCTTTTCGAAATTTGAGACCCAATCGCGCAGGCCGGATCACAGAAGTAGCGTATGAGCGGCGGCGCGCTCAGCAACTCCTATATAGAAACATCATGTTGCGCCGAGAGGCCGACAGCGAAGGCGACGTCGAAGTATCGAGCCTGCTGGGAAGTCTCGAACCGATCTTGCTCGACATTGCAAATTTACGGGACAAACCCAGCCGCGGCGATGTGGAAACGATCAAGGAGCGGGTGGAGCGCACCAGCCTCGTCCCTTTGCTGCAAGTTAACTCCATGGCCGTGGCTCGCGCTAATGAGTGACAGAACCCGAGGAGCGGTAGCGACCGGGTGGTTTGCGCTACCGTGAACCAACGATAGCAACTTGGGTTTTTGATAAAACTCAAATGTTATCGCACGCACCCGGTCGCTACCGGTCCCCGGCCCAGAACTTTGAAAGGCGGCCATTTCAATTGACGATGCGATTTCACCACAGAGGCACAGAGAACCGCAGACCTGGCACAGCGAATCTTGTCACCGCTCGATCCTGCGCTTGCTCTAGCGTTCTCTGTGCCTGTGTGGTCAGAAATTGACATCGCAATTCTCAATTACCAGTCGCCCAATTGGCGGCGGAGATCTAATCACGAAGGAAAAAACAGATATGAAAGTCATGATCCCTTTTAATAACCGCGTACGAGTGCTTGTTGCATTGGTGTGCGCGGGGCTGGTTGCACTGGGCATTGCCGGTGTGGTTCAGGCTCGGCTGGCTTACGGTTACGACCAGGACGTGCAAAAGCTCAACCGCTTTGTGCAGAGCACGGGTGGTAATACGCCGGCGGCCAAGACCTTCAGAGAGGGCCGAGACCTAATCCAAAGTGAGAACTGGCAACAGGCTGCCGAGAAGTTCAGTAGTTTTATCTCCGCCTACCCCAAAGACAGAGATGTGGATGCAGCCCTCTACTGGTATGCATATGCGTTACAGAAACAAGAAAAGAAAGACGAGGCAGCGTCGGCTTTAATGAAGCTGATTAAGGAGTTTCCAAACTCGAGCTGGCGTCGTGAAGCTGGCGCCATGTTGGTGGTTCTAGGGCGCGGCGAAGCGGTACAACAGGGTCTCGAGCAGAACAATAATTGTGAGATCAAGATCCTTGCACTGCAGAGCCTGTTTCAGGCCAACGAAGATCGGGCTATTAATTTTGTGAGCGAGGTGCTCAAGAGTCCATCGACAGAGTGTCCAGGTTTGAAGACCGCCGCTGTTTCAATGCTCGGCTCACAAGGCGGTGCTCGAGCCGTTCCTCTGTTACTAGAAGTTGCTCGTAGCCAGTCGGATATGAGACTTCGGCTTACCGCCATTAAACGTTTGGGTGAGCAGAATGGGGACACGATTGCGGAAGAGTTAGTGAAATTGTATGACGCCGATCGCACCAAGGAAGTCCGAGTGCAAATCCTGCGCGCGCTTTCCGAAATGGACAGTCCGCGGGCCGAGACAAAGTTGGTCGAGCTTGCCCGGGCCGGAGACGACCTTGGTCTTCGCCAGGTGGCCATTCGCTATCTTGGCGAGAAGAACGGCAGTGCATCGCTCGATGAATTGATCCGAATCTGGGATGCGGATCGCACCCCCGAAATTCGTGGTCAAATTCTACGTGCGCTTGCGGAGCGCGACGATCCCAAAGCCCATGCCAAATTGCTAGACATAGCCCGCAGAGGCGAGACACCGGAGCTTCGAGTAGCTGCGATTCGACGGCTGGGGGAACGAAAGTCTTCTTTGGACGATCTGTTGCAGCTGTACTCCACCGAAAACGATCAGGGAATTAAGCAGGGTTTGATCCGTGCCTACTCAGAAATGGACGATCCGCGCGCTCTGGCCAAGCTGTTGGAAATCGCTAAGAGCCTCGAGTCGCTTGAACTACGGGTCACTGCCATTCGGCGGCTGGGTGAAAGAAATGATGATCAAACAACGGAACAGCTGGTCGCCATGTACGACGCTGAACCCAATGTAGAAGTGAAAGCAATGCTGATCCGCTCTTTTGGTGACTCCTCTAAGAAAAGCGCAATGCGCAAACTGATGACGATCGCTCGAAGCGATCCATCAGTTGATCTGCGGAAACTAGCGGTGAGGCAACTCGGCGAGAGCAAAGATCCGGAAGCTCTGAAGTTTCTGGAAGATTTATTGAAGTAAAACCAGATTGCCGCCCATTAGTAAGTTGGATAGGTGCAAATGAAGAGCGCCTCCTCTCAACACCGCAACACGACATCGTTAATTGTGGACTTTTCATGTCACCCAGTGAAACGTTAATAAGTAACGAAAGGAATACTTATCATGCAATCAAGAATCCCTTATTACCTGATGTTAACGATTGTGCTAGGCACGCTCGCATGCGCTCGAGGAGATCGGGCCGTCACTGTCTCCGCAGCCATGGATCAACCAATCCAGGGCGTTGAGCAAACTCAGTCACCCGCCACCACGGTGCAGTCATTCACCGCTGTTGCCGGAGCAGATCTTACAGCCCGTCTTGAGGAAGCCAGTCGTCGAGGACGTGAGGGAAAAACTCCGTATTGGTCGGCGTATTCCTTTGACGTGCGCCCTGGCGTTGCCGTCGATCCTGCCATCAAAGACTTTCATGGATCGATGAATACGGTTGGCGACACTGCTATTTTTATCGGGACAACCTCCAGTGGAATGACGGTAGAAACTCGGAACCTTGGCATCTTCTTGTTGCGAGAACCAGGTAACAATCAGATCACGAGGATGGAAGTCTACAATCTTGAGCAGAAGCGAGAGTACAGCACTTATCCGGTTTATTGGTTGGGCCGTTCGAACAACGAAGAGAGTATTAACTTCCTGCGCACGTTATCCGACTCAGCGGCGCCGACCATGTTAAGTGAGCGGGCCGTACTGGGTATCTCGCTACATGACGATCCTCGCGTGGCTGGGATACTCAAGAACTTCATTCAGAAATCGCAGAACCAACGTATTCGCTCTTCCTCGGTCTACTTTCTTGGTCAGGTTGGAGGTGAGCAAAACTTCCTTGCCGATCTGGTACGTAACGACTCTGAAGATATGAAAATAAGACGCCAGGCGGCACATGCAATCGGCGAGAGCCGAGATCGCGGTGCGCTGACGCTACTTCAAGGCCTTTACGACACAGTAAAAGAGGTCGACGTAAAGCGAGCAATCATTCATGCCGCCGGAAATAGTCGTGAAGAAGAAGCTGCTCTGGCTTTCCTGATGCGAGTAGCCAAAAACGATCCGGACAAGCAAGCTCGTCGGACTGCAGTACATCAACTCGGTGAATTTAATCGTGCCAACATTACTGAAGAGCTAATGAAGATATATGGGAGCGAAAGCGACCTTGAGGTCAAGCGCGCCGTGTTGCACGCGCTGTCAGAAACGAAGAGTCCAGACGCCCAGGCGCGTCTACTTTCACTTGCGCGCACTGAGGCCAATCCTGATTTGCGCAAGCGTGCCATACACGTTTTGGCCGAACGAGGTGAGGCAGTAATTGGCGAGTTGACCAGTCTCTACGATTCTGAGCGCTCCCCGGAAGTTCGTAAAACCGTACTGCAGTCGCTTTCAGAAATTAAGTCGCCACGCGTAGAGGACAAGCTATTTGCCGTCGCCAGATCTGACGAAAGCGTCGATTTGCGACGGCAGGCCATCCGCTTGTTGGGCGAGAGGGCAGGGAAGCGCAGTCTCGACTTCCTCAGCAATACTGCTCAAAGCCCCGACGGTAACACTGAGGTGCAAATTCAGGCAGTGCGTGCGATCAGTGAGCGCAATGCTGACGAGGCTGTGCCACTGCTCATCAAGATTGCCAAAACTCATCCCAATCAAATGGTGCGCAAACAAGCCATTCGCGCACTGGGCGAATCAGGCGACCCTCGAGCAGTGGATTTCTTCCGAGAAGTCTTGGCTCGCGAGTAGGCGGAAAATGCCTGAAAGGCATTAAGTTAAAGTAACCGGGGGCAACGTCCCCGGTGGGCAAAGGCGTTAAGTACCGACCCGAAAGGGTCGCTGTCTCATTCCTGCTGGTTCAACCGCTTGCCGTAACGACCATTTCAGGGAGAAGCTGTTCTCCAACGCTTACGCCTTCTCGGCCCGATCGGCGGTCTTGAAGACCTCAACCAGCGACAACGTGACTGCCAGCACCACTGGGCCGAGCACAATTCCTAAAACCCCAAACACCTGCAGCCCTCCCAGTACAGCAAAGAAAATGAGTAGCTCGTGCAGCTTGGTGCGCTCGCCAACCAATTTTGGCCTCAGGAAATTGTCTGCTGTACCGATGACGAGCGCGCCCCAAAGCACCATAAGCAAAGCCTTCACAGGGTGTCCGGTTAATCCAAGGTAAGCGGCCGCCGGCACCCAAACTAAGAAGGCCCCCAGCATTGGGATCATCGATAGGAAAACCATGACGACACCCCACACGATCGCCGAAGGCACACCTAGCGCCCAAAAAGCGATGCCACCGAGCGTCCCCTGAATAATTGCGATAGCCATCACACCGTAGACACTGGCCCCAATTACATCTCTCGTTCGGGCCATAATTGCGGTTGCCTGCTCCTGATTCAACGGCAGCGAATCTCTAACAGTCGTAAAAATCTTGTCACCATCTCGGAAGAGGTAGTACATGGTGAAGATCACAAAAAACATCTGCACGACAGCGCCGATCACTCCCCCTATAACTCCAAGAGTCTGGCCGGCAACTTGTCCACTTACACCTCTCAGTCGTTCGAAGATGTATTGGCCTGAACGAAGTTGTTCGATATCGAAATACTGGCTGGCCCAACGGAGTATGGGCCCGGTATAAGGAGACTCGGGATTAAGCAGGTAGGTGATAAGACTCTGCACGTTGCTCATTGCGCCTGAGAATTCGTTGAGCACTGCTACGGTCACGAGCACCACGGGGACAAGAATGATTAGTATGACCAGGACACACGATACCAGGGCGCTGAGGCTGGGCCTCTTGAGACGTTTGAGTAAGCGTTGGTGGACCGGGTAAAAGACAATCACAAGTACCGCGGCCCATGCCAGAACAGTGACAAATGGCTGCAGCATCAACCAGCACAGGTATAACGCCACTGCAGTTACTGCCAGCAACAGCCACCAGCGGATCTGTTTCTTGTTCTGGGCCATCTATTTGTAGACTGGAAATGCGGGGCGCCTCACCGGAACTACCTTAACTTTCTTAAGAGCTTCTAATGCCAGCTGAATTGCCTTCTCCAATTGAGGGTCGCGGCCGGCACGCCAATCCGCAGGCATGATCTCCAGCTCATAATCCGGAGTGACGCCCCGATTCTCCATAAGCCATGTTCCGCTGCGAGGATCATACCAACCCCAGTCTGGAACCCTTAATGACCCACCGTCTATTAACGGATAAGTAGTAGCGCCTACTCCGGCTCCGCCGGTGCGAGTTCCCACTACTGGACCGAGTTGTGCCTTTTGCCACATCCAGGGAAGACTGTCGCCACCTGAGCCGGCCATTTCATTTGTCAGCAAAACTTTAGGTCCTTCGATTATCCCGGTGGGAATACGAATGTCTTCTGCATCACGCAAAGCTGCACGCTGCAAAGGGATTCTTCGAAGCGTGTCAATGATGTAATCAGCTGCTCGCCCCCCTTCATTAAACCGTCCGTCTACGATGAGGCCCGCCTTATCCAGCTGCGCATAGAACTCATGGTTGAATGCGTTGAAGCCAGCGTCTGCGGTGTCGGGCAAGTAGATATACCCGAGCTTGCCGCCAGACGCCTTTTCAACTTGAAGGCGATTGCTCTCAGCCCAGTCGTATTGACGTA
>DASSCG010000458.1:0-4609 GCA_035697925.1 Pyrinomonadaceae bacterium | reverse complement strand
CATGGCTTTCTTGGCAGCCCTTTACATGCTCGGAGTTCTTGTCTTCGGAGGGCGCATCAACTACTGGCAATCGTTCGCAGCCGTGATCTATGCGAGCTTGCCGGTGGTTGTCATTCAAAAAGTACTTAGTCTGATCCTTCTCTACATAAAGTCTGTTGACGATATCCACCCGCTCATGGGCCAGGAGACTTTGGTCCAGGATAATCTGGGAATTCTGTTTTCACCCGCTGATCATCCGGTACTGTTTGTGGCTGCGAGTGCCATCGGCATACTTTCATTCTACGGCTTATGGCTCAAGGCAACTGGCCTGCGTAATGCTGGTCAGAAAGTCTCTAAAGGAGCGGCCTGGGGAACCGCCATTACCTTCTGGCTCCTGGGACTAATGTTAATAATGATCATCACGGCGTTGTTCCCGAGCTTCATAAGCTAAGTAAGGACTGCGTCCGAGGCCCAGTGAATAAATCTATGCACAACCCAAAATCTCTGAGTTGGAATTTTGGATGAGGAGAGTGCTGGGTTACTCGTACCTGAGGGATTCGATCGGGTCGAGGCGCGCTGCCTTCCAGGCCGGCCAAAGCCCAAAGACCAGACCAATGCCCACGCTGGCGACCAGGCCGCCAATGGGAGCCCACAGCGGTACATAAGATGGCAGGAGTAATCGGAGTAGGAAAGTCGAGAGCCAACCGATCGACAGGCCGACGATGCCGCCGATACCGGTGAGAGTGGCGGCTTCAATGAGGAACTGCCACATAATGTCGCTGCGTTTGGCGCCTATAGCTTTGCGGACGCCAATCTCACGCGTGCGTTCCGTTACGGACACCAGCATGATATTCATCACACCGATGCCACCGACCATTAGTCCCACAGAAGAAATAACCACCATGGCAATGGCCAGCCCTGCGGTAATTGACCTGAAGTTGTCGAGAATGCTTTCTGCAGTCTCCATCCCGAAATTGTCCGGCGCAGCGAACGGCACTTGCCGGCGGACTCGCAATAGATCGCGCACCTGATCTTTTGCTTCCTCCATTTGGCCGGGTTTTCCAACGGCTAAAATGTAAATGTCGTCAGCGTTGGGTTTTAGTTTTTTGGCGACGCTGAAAGGCAGATAGATGACATTGTTTTGATCGTCACTGCCGCCACTGATAAGAAACTGCTCTCGCTTCTGCAGAGTACCGACCACACGAAATTCATCCGCGCCGATTTTAATCGTCTGACCGACAGGCGAGCCAAACTTGAAAAAATCGTCGGCTACTTTTGAGCCAATAACGCAGACATCCTGTTTTGTGTCATTCTCAGACTGGGTAAAAAACCTTCCTTCCGAAACAACCTGAGTTCCAGCACGTTCAAATTCCGGCAGAGTGCCCTGTAGCGCTACCCCGGCGGTGGTCTTTCCTCCACCCGAAACCAGTAGCTTCTGTCCGAAAAAATTATTCGTAATATCGAGGAAGGGAACCGAGAGTTCGACTGCGGGCAGATTCGACAATGCGATCGCATCATCGAAGGTAAGTTCCTTCCGCATGCGTTCTTCGCGCGACATCCTGCCGACGTGGATGCCCGGGTTGTACTTGCTAATGAAGATTGAGCGGGTGCCGAAGGATTCAACTTCCTTCTTTACTGAGACGTCGATGCCGCTGATGATCGACGCTATCAACATGACGGTGATTACCCCGATCACCACACCGAAGACGGTTAAGAATGAGCGAAGTTTGTTGGCGAGTAACGTCGACAACGCCATTCTAAGATTTTCGTAAATATCGCTGCGTAAGAGTTTCATTATCGGTACTGCGTCCCTGGTCATTTGTCAGTTGTCAGTAGTCAGTGGTCAGCCGATCAGTTTTGCTGGAACACGGCCCACGAACAACTGACCACTGACAACTGACTACTGACAACTGACAACTGACGTGGTCATTCCGCCCTCAAAGCCTCAATAGGATCCAACCGCGCAGCTTTCCAAGCCGGGAACACGCCGGCCATCACACCCACTCCCATGGAAACACCTACTGCAATGAAGACTGCACCGAGAGAAAGAAAAGTGGGGAAGAAGACTGCGGTCAAAACTCGACCAATAATCCAGGCAATTGAAACCCCCACGGCGCCGCCAATCGCCGAAAGAGTCACAGCCTCGACCAGAAACTGTTTCAGAATATCCATCTGCCGCGCTCCAAGTGACTTCCTGATACCAATCTCCTTGGTCCGTTCGGTGACCGAAACCAGCATGATATTCATAATAACGATTGCGCCTACCACCAACGCGATACTAGGTACTGCAATGGCTACAATGAAAATGGTTCCGAATAAACGATCGCGCAATCCTGTGATTGCGTCAGGAGTAACGATGCCAAAATTGTCTTTCTCGTTGGCGGCAAGTTTGCGACGCGTGCGCATGAGAAAGCGCGCTTCGTCTACAGCATCATTAAATGTGTCATCCGTTTTGGACGTAGCCACAAAGTAGAGTGAGCGCTGGCGAATCAAACCACCAAAGTTGTTGGCGTAAGTCTTCAGTGGAATGAGTATGAAATTATCCTGTGGAATTCCAAAAACTGTTCCTCGCGCGGTTTCTACGCCGATGACTCGATATGGCAAACCCGCGATCGAGATTTCCTGTCCCAACGGACTGCCGACGGGGAAAAGCTTCGTTGCAACATCAGCACCAAGATAAGCGACTCTTTGCGCGGCATCGTTCTCGGGTTCGACTATAAAACGGCCGTCGGCAATGTCTCTGTTTTCAATATCCGCGATTGCCGCGGTTGCGCCTGACACGAAAACGTCTTCAAGGAGCTGTTCGCCCCGCTTTACTATGGACGGTGTGCCACGTGCACGGGCTCCGATCTTTCCTATTAACGTGGCTCGTTCTTTCAGGTACTCGTAATCTTCGAGGGTGAGGTCCTTGTTACGTCGTTGAGCGGCGGCGATTGTATCGGTGTCTTTGAAATCCTCGAGCGGGTTAAATCGCTGAACATTAAACGATTTTGCGCCAATGCCTGCGATCTTTTCGTCAACATAAGTGTTAAAGCCCTGAATTAAGGAATAGACAACCACGACCGCCATAACGCCGATAATCATGCCCAACAGCGTCAAGGCGGAGCGCAATTTATGCGCCCAGATGGCTGCTACAGCTAGCTTTAGAGTCTCGATGAATTTCACGGTTCAGTTACTACGGGTCCGGAGCAGATATTGTTGCAATTGGGAGATAAGAGTTCAAGCCGGAGGTAGCACAGCCCGAGGTAGCACAGACTTCAGTCTGTGCTTTCGTTAATTTACAAAAGCCACGCGGTCTTTGGACACAGACCAAAGTCTATGCCACTTATTCCCAGCGAAGCGCCTCAATCGGATCAAGCCGTGCAGCCTTCCAGGCGGGCCATAAGCCAAAAATGATGCCAACTGCAGCCGAGATACCCACCCCTACGAAAATGGCCCATAACGGCACGAATGCCGGGAGCGGCGAGTACTTATTAATGATCAAACTCGCGACTTCGCCTATTGCGAGACCAGCCACACCTCCCACGGCCGTTAGAACGACGGCCTCGATCAAAAACTGAGAGAGTATGTTCAGTTTCGTTGCCCCTACGGCTTTGCGGATTCCGATTTCTTTGGTTCTCTCAGTGACCGACACAAGCATGATGTTCATGACCCCAATGCCACCGATCATCAGTGCGACAAACGATATTGCCGTCAACACCAGCGCGGTTGCTCCGGTAAGCTGGTTATAAATATCAAGCAATGCATCCTGTGATGAGATGCCGAAAGTGTTGGGAGCCCCTGGCGGAACACGCCGGCGACGACGCAAGATGTCGGTCATCTCATCAATAGCTGACTTGACGTAAGCGCGCGACTTCGGGCGAACAATAATCACGAAGACGACTTCCGGAAACGGCGCATCCGGATAGTACTTGTCGAAGGTGGTAATCGGAACAAAGATCGAATTGTCACGGGACTGGCCCAGAAAGTTACCTAACGGCTCCATGACCCCGACAACGCGAAAAGGCCTGCCATTGATTTTCAGTTCCTTATCCAAAGGCTCTTCGTAAGGAAAGAGAGCTTTGACCAGGTCCTGACCAAGCACGCAGATGTTAGATCGTTCCCTCAGGTCCCAGTCAGTAATGAAACGGCCACGCCCGACATAACTCGACTGAGTGAATTCATAGTAGGGCGTAACACCGATGAGAATTGGAGTGTCACTTTGTTTATCAGCGTAGCGTACCGTCTCCGCTATTTTACGGTGGATCGGTGAGACGCTTAGCACTGAAGGAGCTTCGTTGCGAATAGCGTCTGCGTCCTCAAGGGTCAAGTCTTTGCGATGCAATTCTTCAGCGGTCGGTTGATGGCCAAAACTCGGATCAAATTTCGTAGCCCAGATTGCATTCGATCCCAACGCTTCTATTTGTTCGGCAAAAGCTTTGTTCAACCCCTGGATAATAGACACCATGAAGATCACAGTCAGTACTCCGACTGACACGCCCAGAATCGTCAGCGATGAACGAAGCTTGTTAACCCGCAACGTATCTGCGGCCATTAACGCTGATTCTTTTATATCTTCAAGCTTCATAATTCGATTTTGTACTTTGGACTTTGTACTTGGTACTTAGTTTTTCGTTCTTTGTATTTGTAT
>DASSCG010000457.1:0-3881 GCA_035697925.1 Pyrinomonadaceae bacterium | reverse complement strand
TCATCGCATTGATAACCAACTACGGTTATACCGTGGGTCTCCAGCCACTCACGGGTCGCGGGTAGATCCAGAACGATTTTAGCGCCGGAACAAACCACTACCATCGAAGTGCGCGCAAGCTCGGGCAGATCAGCTGACACGTCTGGCAGCGTTCCTCGATGAACTCCGCCGATCCCTCCAGTCGCCACGACTTGAACCCCGGCGCGATGAGCTATCCAAATGGTAGTGGCGACAGTAGTGGCGCCATCCCAACCACGTGCCACAGCAATTGGCAGATCGCGACTGCTCATCTTCTTGATCGCTTCAGTTCCCGAGATCCGTCTTAACTCATCTTCGTTAAGTCCTACCCGCAGTTTCCCTTGGAGAATGGCGATGGTGGCAGGTACTGCTCCGGCGTTTCTTACTATCTTTTCAAGCCGGTGAGCCGTTTCAAGGTTTTGGGGACGCGGCAGCCCGTGGGCGATGACTGTGGACTCCAAAGCGACGACAGGTTTGTGTGCTGCCAAAGCTGCAGCCACTTCAGCGCTGAAATCAAAAAGGGTTCTATCTATCATCAGTTTTCCACTCATTCATTTTGTGATCCCAACTTCGTGTCGTTTCGTGTTTATTTCGTGGATCGTTTGCTGGGCCGATAGATAAGAACGATCCACGAAACTACACCAAGAATCACGAAATCCCTTTTCGTATTACTCAGTGTGAGTTGTGGATCGCTTTCCTAAATGCGGAAAAGACCAACACATGGTTAGAGGTTACTTGTTCAGAGTGATCTTCACACAGCCCCTGTCGGTTTAACCCCTGGCTTCGTTAACGTAAACACCGTCCCACCACCTTCGCGTGGAGACCACTTGATCTCTGCATCGATCAGGCTTGCCCTGGCCCGCATGTTGGCTAAGCCTCGTCCCTCGGGTCGAGTTCCCCTGACCTGTTCAAAGTCCCCACCGTTGTCTTCGATGGTCAAACTAAAATCGCCAGTCTCAGAAACCCCCACCACCATTTTCACTTTACTCGCATTAGCGTGGCGGCAAATGTTGTTCACCGCCTCTTGTGTGATCCGATAGATTTGCATCTGCACGTTAGGCGCCAGTTGCGTTCGCTCTTCGAGCATTTCATCGCATACAAATTCATATTCGAATTGCCTCTCGGGCGGAGCGTGTTGCACCGCATGCGAGAGCGCAAACTCTAGTGCGGCCGCGAATCCAACATTTTGCAAAACCGACGGACTGAGATCCTCACAGATTCTCCTCACTTCCTGAGAGATCGATTCAATCTCTCCCCGCAGTAAAGCAGCATCTGGTTTTCTGGAGGATTGCTCGCGGCCGTCCGAAAACTGATCGGCCAGCAAGAGCAACTGCCTTAGATCGCCGAGGGTTTGATCGTGCAAGTCGCGCGCGATTCGACGTCGCTCGCGCTCGGCTTCATTTGCCAGATTGAGGCGAGCGTTGGCGAGGTCCTGGTTTGCCAGTACCAGAGCAGCGCTGGTTTTGACAATGCGTCTGCGCTCCAAAATCGCCCAAAGCAAAGCCAACAAAGCGAGGCTTAAGAGCACTGCCAAAGCTGTCGAAGTCCATGGGAACGGCGCTGCAGCGACCTGCAACTGAAATGAGAGCGGATTGGAGGGGACCAGATCCTTGGTGAAGGCGCGGGCCAGGACTTTGTAACTTCCAGGCTTCAAACCCTCAATCGCAAACTGCGACTCACGCGAAATCTTCTGTTTTACGACGTTGCCTTTTTGATCAGAGAGCGTAAATGCGTATTGAAACTGCTCCGGGAAGGTGCGACTACTGTTGGCTGCAACATCGAACAACAAACTATTTTGGGGATACTCAAGATTCAGTCCACTACCGAGTTCGCTGGGCTGATGAACACGTTTACTTATGATTCGCGTGGCATAAAGAGTTGGCGCAACTTGCCCGGGCGCATAACGAACAATTCCGCGGCTGGTTCCAATCATCAAGGTGTTGCTACGGTCACTGGTTTGGGGAGGCAGAACCGCGAAGACATTCTGCGACGGTAGTCCCTGCTCCATATCCAGATGCGCTACGATGACACCAAGCTGATCGTCTACAACAATCTGGACCAGGCCTCCGCCTGTTGTTCCGCACCAGACTCCGTTCACATTTGATGTTTTAACAGCCACGAGGCTGCGCGCATCGAGGTCTGGCGCGGCCACTCTGCAATCGCTTCCTGCCCGGCACAAAAACACTCCTCGATTTGTCGCAAACCACAGAGTGCTTTCGTTTGTGCGTGCAATTGACCGAACCGTACTGCCCTTGAGTTTCGCAAACGCCGGATCTGCTTCTGCTCCTTCGCCGTTAAAACTAAAGACTCCATCGTTCGTAGTTCCGATTAGGAGTCTCGCATCACCGTCAGCAAACAGGCTAATCACATCGCGGGAGCCCTCACTGTCCTTGGGCCAAACCATGCGTACACGTGGATCTTCAAATTGTTCGAGCCCGCGCTTGTAGCTGGCGATGTAAATGCCGTTCCGAAATCGAGTAATTGCTCGGATACTTCCGACAGAATCAACATTACCTGTGCTTGCTTCCAAACGTGTAAAAGTCTGCGATTCGTTGCCGGTATCGGGCTCGGCTTTGTTGCCGGCAAAAAAACCACTCGCCGAACCGATCAGCAACTTCCCATTCTGATCTTCAGCTATTGAATAAATGATGTTGCGACTAAGTTCACTTACCGTGAGCCAGGTTTTCGCGGCTTCGTCATAAACAAAAAGGCCGCGATTGGTTCCGGCTAGCACTCGCCCGTCCGTGCTCTGATATAACGTTCGTACAAAGTTACTTTCGGCGCTGCCCCCAATACTCTCAACGCGAGGCGCCTGTGGATCGAATCGGCAGACGCCTCTGTCCGTACCAAACCAAACGACGCCCTCGCGATCGACGAAAATTGAGTAGACATGATCAGAACGAAGGCCGCCGGCGGTACCGTCGAAAGTGAAGCGCTGCGGTTTCTTGGTTCCTGAAAATCGGAAGACGCCGTGGCCATCCGTTCCGACCCAAACCTCGCTATTTCCACTTCGAATCGTACTGACCGTTCCTGTAGGAGCGTCTATCCTTGCAAGGTTGTGAGGCGCGGTGCCCTGATACAGCTCACTTTCTTCTTTCCTGCCGCGTGCTCCCAACCACAACTTGCCATCCGTATCGGTATCCAGTGCTCGAACGAAGAAAGCTGGCGGTCGGAGCGGAGACTCTTTTGACGTTCCGTTCTCAATTGTCAGCAGCCCGCGGCTAAGCGAGCCGGCGAGCAGTTTTCCGTCCACGACGTTAAGACTGGTGAGCGGCAGAAGTCCGGGGTGATCGCGATCAGCGCTTTCGAGTGGCTGGTCTAACAACTGCCGAACATCAAAGGCGCCGTCATCCTTCTTGCGCGACTCGTAGATCATGCCTTGCTCAGTAGCTATCACGATGCGATTGCGGTCAGGCGCGATGATTGCCGTAACTACTTTGCCCGCCGTTTCCCTTAAGACTTGAAAAGTTCCATCGCGCATGAGCACTGCGCCGGACTCTGTGCCGATCCAGAGCGTGCCATCTTCGTCAGTTTTCAATGCCAGGACGCGTCCAGAGGGAAGATTGGGATGACTGATGGCTTGCGTTCTACGGCCTTCGAGTTTTGCCAGGCCGGCGTCAGTGCCAAACCACATCGCGTCGTCTGGGCCTTGTGCGACGGCGAGAACGCGATCAGATGGCAAACCATGAAACAACGTCACTGCTCCCCATTGATGCAGGCCGGTGACGGGAGTTGGTTGAGGAGTCGGAGTAGGCGAGGCTGTCGGCGACGGACTAGGTGGTGACGACGGTTGAGTGTTGCCGGATTGCGAGGAGGCAGGAGCAGGAGCCAGGAGCAGGAAAATAAACGTGGAAAATATCAGG
>DASSCG010000456.1:0-5122 GCA_035697925.1 Pyrinomonadaceae bacterium | reverse complement strand
TAGGCACAAAAGCCAAATCTCGAAGTCATATAAACATTTATCACGGTGTCATGTTCATTTTGATATTCACATACACCGTCATCTACACATTGGTTGGAGCAGTGAATTTGCGATATCATTTTCCCGTCGAGTTCGGAATGTTCATCTTCTGTGCTGACACGATACTTTACCTCGCCAGCAAAGTGCAGTTGCCATTCAATAACTCGTTGCGTTACTTGAAAACAAGTCTTTAATCTCCAGAAATGTTGTGCCACTGGAGAGCATTCCAAGGTTCATTGATTATTCCAGAGGCACACACCAAGTTGAGAACATAACTAGAACGAAGCCTCTGGTCCAATCTTCGCGTTGGATTCTCAATTTCCTAATCTCTTTCCGCCCGCTGTGCTTGCGTTACTTTGACAGTCACTTGCGGCTTCGCCGTCTCAAGTCGATGAGATAAAGCTGACAGCATTCTAGCGCTCATGCGGTGTAAGGCCGAGGCTCTTGAGCGTCATATCGGATTTCCCAACAGTTAGGCAGGTCATGGATCAAGAACAAACTTGCGGAAGGCAGGTTATCATTATTGGTGCCGGACCTGCCGGTTTGACGGCCGCTTATGAACTCGCGAAGCTCGACGACAATCCCATCGTCATCGAAAAGGGCGACAAAGTGGGTGGCATTGCACGTACGGAGGACTACAAGGGTTACTACTTCGACATGGGTGGACATCGTTTCTTCACCAAGGTTGAAGAGGTCAATCGTAAGTGGCGCGAAGTATTAGGGGATAAGTTCCTTCGCAGGCCTCGGTTGTCGAGGATCTATTACAATCGCAAGTTCTTCGACTACCCGCTTAAGCCAATGAATGCCCTGTTGGGACTGGGGTTGCGGCAAAGTATTCTTATCGCGCTGAGTTATATAAGATGGCGCCTGCGCCCATATCCGGAAGAGGAGACCTTCGAGCAATGGGTGACGAACCGCTTCGGTCGTCGTCTTTTCAGAATATTCTTCAAAGCTTATACCGAGAAGGTGTGGGGTATTTCATGCAGCGAGCTAAAAGCAGAATGGGCGGCGCAACGGATCAAAGATCTGTCGCTGAAGACTTTATTGCTCAGCATGATTGTAAAACCGAAGAAAACTATCACGACACTGATCGACCAGTTTGACTATCCGCAGCGCGGGCCGGGAATGATGTGGAATGCTTTTAAGGGCGAGGTGGAAAAGCGGGGTGGGTCCATACGGCTCAACAGCGAAGTGGTGGCTATTCATAACGGTGGCGGCAAGTATATCCACAGCGTCGAGGTTGCGTGTAATGGACAGAAGGAAGTTATTCACGGTACAGACTTCATCTCGAGCATGCCGGTTACCGAATTTATCAAAAAACTTAATCCACCCGCGCCCCCGGAGGTCTTGCTCGCGGCTGAAAAGCTTCGATATCGCGACTTCATGACCGTTTGCCTAATTGTCAACCAAGCCGACCTTTTTCCCGACAATTGGATCTACGTCCACGATCCCGCCGTGAAGGTGGGCAGAATTCAGAATTTCAAGAACTGGAGTCCGCACATGGTTCCGGATGCGGCCAAAACCAGTCTCGGCCTGGAATACTTCTGTAACGAAGGGGACGAGCTGTGGAACATGGCAGACCCGGATCTTATCGAACTCGGCAAACGGGAGCTCGAACACATCGGGCTGGCTTCGCCTGCGGACATTGACGACGGTTGCGTTTTCCGCGTCCCAAAAGCCTACCCGATCTATGACTCGGAATACCGTGATTATCTGGCCATCGTGAAAAATTTCGTGAGTCGGGTGGAGAACTATCAAACCATCGGCCGCAACGGACTGCACAGATACAACAACCAGGATCACGCAATGGTCACGGGAATGCTCGCGGTGCGAAACCTGACGACCGGAGAACATCACGATCTTTGGAGTGTCAATACCGACAAGGAGTATCACGAGGAAATCACCGGAAAATCGGAGCCTGAGATCGCGCTAGAGGCCGTCAAGGAGGCTTTCGCTCAGGCGTTCGCAAAACTTGACCGCCTAGCGTTCGGATTCTCGATCGGCGCAACGGCCGGGTTATTGCTGTTTCTGGCAACCTTGTTCCTCGTAGTGAAAGGGGGGGATGTCGTGGGTCCCAACCTTCAGTTGCTTCAACAGTACTTTCCCTGGTATACGGTTACGCTGCCCGGAAGTTTCCTGGGTCTGGGCTACGGATTTTTAGCCGGTTTCGTCGCCGGGTGGGGTTTCGCGTTGCTCCGGAATCTTTCAGTTTTCCTGTACATCGCACTCATCCAGCGCCGCGCCGAGCGTTTGCTGCTGCGCAACTTCTTGGAGTATGTCTGAATAAGACAGGTTCAGATCCTTAACCTGGCCCTAATCATAAACCCATGGCCGAGGACGAAAAAACTCTGGGGAAGGTCGTATTGACTCGGCTCCTGCGATTGAACGCAATCATGCAAGGAGTCGTCACGGGAATTGTTGCCGGATTGGGAATCTTTATCGCGACCAACTGGCTGGTCCTCAAGGGTGGCGATGTGGTCGGCCCGCATTTAGGTCTGCTCGGGCATTTCTTCATTGGTTACAAGGTAAGTTTCGTCGGCAGTTTTATAGGATTCGCCTACGCCTTCGTCACTGGATTTCTCATCGGCTACTTTATCGCTCGGATCTACAACCGTATTGTGGACGTTAGGGAACGCCAACGGACGATCGGTTCGTGAGCCCGATTAGCCGAGAATCGCAGATTCAGAATCGCCCACCCAGTTTCCTTTCGTTCGAGATGGCCCGTCTGACTCCCGTATTGAAGTAAGAGCGCAAGCAGCAAATTGCCAAGTGGTGAGCCTCTCTCGCGAGTGCTACGGGCCGTTGTAAAACCGAAAAGGAACGGCGAGCCTCCAATTCCAGGGCGCTGATCGTGAGACGAAACTTATCTACTCTGTCGGAGAGGCAATATGATCTCGCCATTGTGGGTGGCGGGATATACGGCATTAGTGTTGCCAGGGATGCAGCCTTGAGAGGGTTCAGCGTCGCGTTGGTAGAGCAAGGCGATTTTGGCAGCGCGACTTCGTCTAACCTGCACAAGATTATTCATGGCGGGCTGAGATACCTCCAACACGGAGATCTGAAAAGAATGCGGCAATCAATCCGTGAACGTAGCATTCTGATGCGGATTGCTCCCCATCTGGTTGATCCACTTCCCTTTTTGATTCCGATTTACCGGGACGCGCGGCCAGGTAAGTTTGTCACGGCCACAGCCTTAAAGCTGAACGATCTGATCAGCTTTGACCGAAACCGTGATCTTGATACCCGCAAGCTCATCCCGCCCGGCCGTCTCATTTCACCGGCGCATTGTCGTCAGCTCTGTCCGCTGCTAGATTCCAGTGGCCTGACAGGAGCGGCTCTTTTTCATGATGCGCAGGTTCACAATGCTGATCGTCTCAACTTTTCTCTTCTATTATCTGCAATAAACGCCGGCGCGGATGTCGCAAATTACGCTCAGGTAACTGGTTTTCTCCGCGATGGAAACAGGGTCCAAGGCATGAGAGTCAAAGATGTTCTTTCGGGAAACGTCTTTGATGTACGAGCGCGCATAAGTGTCAACTGCGCCGGGCCTTGGATGGATCGCGTGCTGCAACTCTTGGGCATTCCGTCATCGGGAAACGTCGGATGGTGTAAAGCCGTTGTGCTCGTGACCCGGCGTTTGATCCGGGATATTGCCGTTGGATTCCAAAGCAGAATCCCCTATGAAGATCGCGATGCGCTGTTTAACAAAGGGCATCGTTTTCTCTTCGTGACACCATGGCGAAACAAATCGCTGATCGGGACTTTCCAAACACCCTACGACGAGAATCCAGACGATATCAAAGTTAGCGAAGGAGATCTCCGCCGGTACATTCAAGAGATCAATACCGCTTTTCCCCAAGCGGCCATAAAGAGGCGCGATGTTCATTTTATCTACCGGGGGCTTCTTCCCATAATCAACGAGCGAGCCGATGATGGTGAGATTAGTCTTATGAAGCATTTTGCAATTAGCGATCATATGGAGGCGGACGACGTCGAAGGGCTCTTCTCAGTCCGGGGAGTCAAATATTCAACGGCGCGGGACGTTGCCGAAAAAGTTGTTGACCTGGTAGGCATGAGGCTCGGCAAAAACTCGACAACCTGCCGAACGGCTAACACGGCTGTTGATGGGGGTGACATGGATTTCTTCCAGGCTTTCATGGCGCGCCAGTTGGAACCTCCCGCTAGTTTAAGTCCGGAAATCTTTGAGCATCTTATAAGAACTTACGGCTCAGAGTACCCGCAGATCCTGGAATACTGTAATGACAATCGCGAATTGGGCGTGCCGGTGACGACTGAAACTCCGGTGATCGGAGCTGAAGTTTTACACGGAGTCCGCCATGAAATGGCTCAGACGTTGGCCGATGTGGTCTTTCGGCGGACAGAGTTGGGAACCGCTGGTTACCCTGGAGACGCTTGCCTTCAGACCTGCGCCGGAATCATGGCGGCCGAATTGCGGTGGAATCAAGAAAAAACTCGACACGAGATTGAGGAAGTCAGAAGAACCTTCGAGGAACGCGGCGATAAGAGCTGCCAAGTTTCTGCACTCCCGGGAGTCTAACAAATCCGATCGCCATTCTCATCTGCATTCGGGCGGAGATCAACTCGCGAAGTCAGTCAAACGTTTCTGTTGGTTAGCACTAGCCAACTCAGGACCCTAGAGAAATGATGGGCACCAAAAGAATCCTCATGATCGCGCCGACCCCCTTTTTCGCCGATCGGGGATGCCATGTACGCATTTTGGGACAAGCCAAAGCTCTCATCAGCTTGGGCCACGAAGTCACCCTCTGTACCTATTATTTGGGCAGAGACGTCGATGGCATTCCAACCGAGCGAACTTTAGCTGTGCCATGGTACCAAAAGTTGTCGCCCGGACCCTCATGGCACAAGTTTTATATCGATCTGCTACTGCTGTGGAGTGTTCTCGTTGCGTGCCGTAAATCCCGCCCCGAGGTCATCCATGCACACCTCCATGAGGGAATCGTCATAGGCAAGATTGCAAGTCGGTTGTTTGGAGTTCCACTCGTTGCCGATCTCCAAGGCAGTCTAACTGACGAACTCCTAGCTCACAAGTTCATCCCCAATC
>DASSCG010000455.1:0-4946 GCA_035697925.1 Pyrinomonadaceae bacterium | reverse complement strand
TGACGTGCCACGCAAAACTTCGGTTTCAAAAACAAAGAATGTGTTGTCGTAAATGGGTGCAATAACATCAGTTAACAGCGTCCGTTGCAAAGTCTGATTTTTCCCAAGATCTCGCTCACGAACTCGAAGTCCTATCTCATCGGATAGTCACTTATCTGTTTGGATAGACAAGTGCGAGAATTTAGGGTTGACGCTGTGCCGTATAGGAATTTGGCGGTCAGAGAAACAAACTAGTCGGCCGACGAAGCTTTCCGCACTGGCTAAGGACCTCTTTGATAACCTGCGACATTATTCAACTTGTTGCCCGCGGCATCTTTAGGCGCGTACACTTGCTCCACGGTCCTCAGGGAAACCCTCTGAACATGAATGCACGACTCGCAGCTATTGCTGGAAAACTAAAAGGCGCCGTATTTCCCATCACTGAGGGTCCCCTTCTGATTGGACGGGAAACTGCCGCCAGTCTCTGCATAGCCGACCCGTCGGTTTCCCGCCGCCACTCTCAGATCGAAAAGGAGGGACTGGATTTTGTAATCTCCGACCTCGATAGTCTCAACGGCACGTTTATCAACGACATTCCAGTGAAGCGTCGCGTGTTAGCACACGGCGATCGCGTTCGCATCGGCGATGCGCAGTTTCTTTTTCTGCTTCATGACGGCGAGGCGTCCCCGGCATCAAAATCGAGTGAGGTCCAGCTCGAAGATCGGCACCTAAGCGGTTCAACAATTCAGGTCAAGTTCAACGATGCGGTTTACCTCATGGCGAGAGACCTGAGTGCGTTGATGAAGGTCAGCACCACAGTGAACGCTATTCGGGGGCTGGACGAATTGCAGAAAACACTTCTCGAATTGCTCTTCGAAGTTGTGCCCGCCCAGCGGGGTGCCATTCTGCTGAGTCAGGAAAATGGATTAGAGGATGCAGCTGTCTTTGGTCTCGACCGGGCGCGCGGCCCTGATGAAGCTATCAAGGTTAGCCGTACGATTGCTCAGCGGGTTTTGCGTGAAAAGTCCTCACTCCTAGTCAGCGGTTCTCCGGGGGAGCCGGATCTATCTTCCGATAGTCTCAATCAATCTCCGCCCGGTTCGCTCATGTGCATTCCGCTTATCATGCACGATCATGCGCTGGGAGTTATCTATCTCGATACGAATGCACCTGATGTTCACTTCGATCAGGATCATCTGCAGCTAGTCACTGCAATTGCCGCCATCACTGCAGTGGCTATTGAAAACGCTCGTCACATCGAATGGCTTCAAAGTGAAAACGAACGTCTGCTCGCTGACTTCAATATTCAACACAACATGGTGGGCGAGAGTCCCGCTATGAAGCAGGTTTACCAGTTCATATCGAAAGTGGCGCCAACTGATTCAACGGTGCTGATTTCCGGTGAGAGTGGGACCGGCAAAGAACTTGCAGCTCGCGCTATTCATCAAAACAGCAAACGCGCAAAGCTGCCGTTTATGGCTGTAAATTGTGCGGCCCTGGCAGAAACACTGCTTGAAAGCGAACTCTTCGGGCACGAGAAAGGAGCCTTCACCGGAGCCATCAGCATGAAGAAGGGCCGGCTGGAAATTGCCGATGGTGGCACGGTGTTTCTGGATGAGATTGGCGAACTTTCGCCAGCACTGCAGGTTAAGCTACTGCGCGTCCTCCAGGAACGCGAGTTTGAACGAGTCGGCGGAACGAAGACGATCAGAGTAGACATTCGACTCATCGCGGCGACAAATAAAGATCTTGAACAAGCTATTGCCGCGGGAACCTTTCGTCAGGATCTCTTCTATCGTCTAAACGTAGTTGAATTAGCAATGCCCCCACTGCGGCACCGACCGGAGGACATTACGCTCCTCGCCAACTACTTTGCTTCCAAGCACGGAGAGAAATGCAACCGCAAAATTTTCGGAGTATCTCCTGAAGCGCAATCCCGGCTACAAAGTTATGAATGGCCCGGAAATGTTCGCGAACTCGAAAACGCAATAGAGCGGGCCGTCGTGCTGGGCACAACTGATCATATCCTGGCAGAAGACCTGCCTGAAGCCACTTCGGAGAGCGAAGCATCAAGCACACGGTCGACTGCCCGGTATCATGAGGCGGTTACGCAGACAAAGAAACATATCATCCTGACTGCGATGGATCAGGCAAAGGGTAACTACACGGAAGCGGCGAAGCTTCTAGGCGTACATCCTAACTACCTGCATCGGTTGATCCGGAACTTAAACTTGCGCGAGCAGGTGAAACAGTAATCCGCAGATTACGCTGATTAGCAGGAAAGTTCTCTGAGCTTTGAACTGAGAACTCTGACTTGTTAGAGCTACAAAGCTCAAAGTACAAAGTTCAAATACAAAGTTCAAATACAAAGTTCCGTCTGTGGAATCTGTGTAATCTGCGGATAGCCTCGCTGCCTTAGTTTCGACCGGCCTGCCGCCTTTTGCCTTTAACTTTTGCGTTGATTATGATGCTAGTAGTTCAAGTCCCAAATTCATCCGGAACGATTCCAATTTTAAAGCGGCCGCCCGCCGCGGAGGCCCAAGCCAGAGGTGATGATGAGCCAAAGTCAACCAGCAATTGAGCAGCAGTTAGGCGTTCCTCTGACAACGTTGTCAGAAGACGAGCTAATGTTTCGCGCCAGTGTGCGTGAGTTTGCCGAAGGCGAACTACGTCCCCGCGTTGAGCACATGGACGAGACGGCTAAATTTGATCCCAAGCTTATCCAGCAGTGTTTCGAACTCGGATTGATGGGGATTGAAACGCCTGAAGAGTTTGGTGGCGCCGGGGCCTCGTTCTTTACAGCCATCCTAGCGGTGGAAGAGCTTTCAAGGGTGGATGCCTCGGTCGGCGTATTTGTGGATGTTCAAAATACTCTGGTCAATAACGCGCTAATTAAGTGGGGCAATAACGAACAAAGGAAAAAGTACCTGCCTCAACTGGCAAGCGAACGTGTCGGAGCTTATGCCCTTAGCGAAGCTGGCTCCGGCTCGGATGCCTTTGCCATGCAAACGCGCGCTGTGGATAAGGGTGACCACTATCTAATCAACGGGCAAAAGCTTTGGATCACTAACGGAAACGAGGCAGAGATATTTGTATTGTTTGCTAACGCGAATCCGGAAGCCGGTTACCGCGGAATCACTGCATTCATCGTCGAGAAAGGGTTCGATGGTTTCTCCGTGGGTAAGAAGGAGAACAAACTGGGAATCCGGGCTTCGTCAACCACCGAGTTAATTCTGGAGGAGTGCCGCGTTCCTAAGGAGAATGTTCTGGGAGAGGTCGGGAAGGGCTACAAGGTTTCTATCGAAACGTTGAATGAGGGACGCATAGGAATTGGAGCGCAAATGATTGGTATTGCTCGAGGCGCTCTCGAAGCAGCTCTGGCATACACTGGGGAGAGACAGCAGTTTGGAAAGTCCATCAATCAGTTCCAGGGCGTGCAGTTTCAACTCGCCGAAATGGCCACCCAGCTCGAGGCAGCACGCTTGTTAGTTTATAACGCCGCAAGGATGAAGGACGCGGGAATGAATTTCGTTAAGGAAGCGGCGATGGCCAAACTTTATTCGTCGCGCGCCGCCGAAAAAATAAGTTCACTTGCGGTCGAGCTCTATGGTGGCTATGGGTTTGTGAAGGATTATCCGGTAGAGAAATTCTGGCGTGACTCCAAGATCGGGGCGATCTACGAAGGTACTTCAAACATGCAGTTGCAAACGATTGCCAAGTTAATGATCGGCACGAGCAAATAGGACATGTCTAATTCGAGAATCGAAATCTTCAAACAAATCCTGGAAACTGATCCTGCGAACGGCAATGTGCTTTTCGGTCTGGCTAAAGAGTATGAAAAGGCCGGTCTGAATGAGGACTTGATCGACACGCTGACTCGCTACCTTGCAAGTTCTGATGATGAAGGCAACGCCTATGGAATGCTGGCCTCGGCGTACGAAAAAGCCGGCAACCGAAGCAAGGCGCGAGAGGTTTATCAACGTGGCGTCGAAGCAGCTCTAGCCCACGGCCACCCGTCGATGGCAGAGGAGTATCGCCAGACGCTGGCAAGTGATTACGCCGACTGAGCAAAAACCAATAACCAAGCAATGAAAACAGATACGAAAGTCTTGAAGCTCGTGAAAAAAACGGAATCTGGATCGGAAGCTGAAGCTGCGTCTGCGGAAGCCAAGGCCGCGACCTCGGATTTCAAGGGTGCAGCACCCGCAACCCAGGCTGCCGCTCCGGCGCCGAAGAAAGAGTCCAGGGAAGGATCGAAGTCAGTAGTGGTAACGAAACTTGTCCCGCAAACCAATGCCCAACCGGCTAGGGCTGCCTCTCAACCGACTCGCCTCGCTCCCGCGGTGCTAGATTCGGGCGAACACTATGGACTAAGCCGCGAGCAACTGATTTCTATCTATCGGACGATGTATTTGTCACGCAAGATTGACGACAAAGAGATTCAGCTGAAGGGGCAAAACAAGATCTTTTTCCAGATTAGCGGTGCTGGTCACGAAGCTGTTCTGGTGGCTGCGGGAATGGTCCTCAAGCCGGCTTATGACTGGTTCTATCCGTACTATCGGGATCGTGCACTCTGTTTGCAACTTGGCATGACGCCTCTCGAGCAACTCCTTTCAGCGGTGGGTGCTGAGAAAGATCCCAACTCACACGGACGGCAGATGCCATCGCACTGGGGCCACAAAAAGCTGAACATCGTTTCTCAATCCTCGCCCACAGGCACTCAGATGTTGCAAGCGGTTGGATGCGCGGAAGCAGGTTATCGGGTAAAGCTGATCAAGGAATTAAAGAACCGCATCAAAATCTTTCATGCCGATGAAGTTGTCTACGTGTCACTCGGCGACGGCACCACCAGCGAAGGCGAGTGCTGGGAAGCATTGAACAGTGCGTGCAACTTGAAATTGCCGGTGCTCTTCCTGCTTGAGGACAATGGGTATGCGATCAGCGTCCCCGTAGAAGTGCAAACACCA
>DASSCG010000454.1:0-6103 GCA_035697925.1 Pyrinomonadaceae bacterium | reverse complement strand
CGTCAAAGCCTGGAGCGCCTGTACAACTTTCAGCATGCTGACGGCGGTTGGGGCTGGTGGAAGGAAGGCGATAGCGATCACTTCATGACAGCTTATGTGCTTTGGGGACTGACGCTTGCACGGCAAGCCGGTATTGAGGTGAAGTCGGACGTTTTGGATCGAGCGGTGGATTACCTGGATAAGGAACTGGTGGAAGAAGAAGTCAACTACGACGCTCAAGCCTGGATGCTTCACGCGCTCGCCGTCCATCACAGTGCTGTCGATGGCCAGAGTGGGAACGATGTCTCGGATTTTCAAACGACCGCCTTCGATAATCTGTGGAACAATCGCGACAAATTAAATGCTTACACGCGTGCGCTGCTCGCATTAGCGGCGCACAACTTCGGCTACGCAGGTAAGGCTAAGACATTAGTCGAGAATCTTGAGAACGGAGTGAAGCGTGATCTAAAACCTGATACGTCCATCGTTCAGCAGGGAGGGCAGGCTTCGGATCCGTCGGTTCTCGGGACTGCACATTGGGGCGAGGATGGCATTTACTGGCGGTGGTCGGATGGCGGCGTGGAAGCCACCGCCTTTGCATTGAGAGCCCTCTTAGCTATCGATCCGAAGAGTAAGCTCGTTGAGCCGGTGACCAACTGGTTGATCAAGAACCGTCGCGGAGCGCAATGGAGTAACACCCGCGATACAGCAATAGTTGTTCTCACAATGAGCGATTACTTGCGAATTAGTAGTGAATTGCAGCCAGTGCTTGGCTATGAGCTATTGGTCAACGGGCATTCGATCGCTACTAAGCAAATTACTGCCGATGATGCTTTGAGTGCGCCAACTAAATTCGCAATCTCAAGCGAATTCATCAAGGACGGCTCAAATGAGATTACTATTCGGCGACAGAATGGCACGGGGCCGATCTACTTTTCTGCACAAGCAAAGTTTTTCAGTCTCGAAGAGCCGTTGACTCCAGCGGGCAACGAGATCTTCGTCAGGCGCCAGTACTTCAAGCTTGTGAATCACCCGACTCTGCTCAAGGGGTATGTTTCTGAACGCGTTCCGCTTAGTGATGGAGAAACGGTGAAGAGCGGCGAGCGAGTGGAAGTAGTTCTAACGATCGAAGGCAAGAACAACTATGAGTATTTGTTGTTTGAGGATCTCAAACCGGCTGGTATGGAAGCGGTTCAGATACGCAGCGGCGAAAATCTTTTCGTAAGGGAACTCAAGTCAGGCGCGCTTAACGGGAAGAATGTAGCCCTTATGAACCACAGCTCCGCCAATGACTTCACCGGCCGGCAGCGTTGGGTATACCAGGAGTTGCGCGATCGAAAGGTGGCGATGTTCATCGATAAACTTCCTGAAGGCGTTTGGCAACTGAGCTACGAGATGCGAGCGGAGAGCCCTGGTGCATTTCATGCATTGCCCGTCCTCGGCCACGCCATGTACGTTCCAGAAATTCGCACCAACGGCACTGAAGTTCGACTGCGCGTGGTGGATTAAAGCCAGCGACCGGATCATTAGATTCACGTTAGCTTTGCCTCAAAAGTCATGGGCGACGTCACGTACGGCTTTGCCGCCGGATGTGAGGCGGTGGCTATGCCCCGCCGACATCACCCGGGCTTATTTCCGGGGCTATGCCCCTCGTGTGGGTGTTGGGGATTTGGAACTTGTGGCCTTGGTCACTGCGTTGAGCTTATGATCCGGTCGCTACGCTCCCGGTTCTGATTAAGTGAGTCAAAAGTACGTTGAGCTTGTGGCCCGTTCGCTACCACTCCCGGTTCTAAAATCATCACTTCTCATCGTCAGCAGCTTGTTCATTCGCGATTCACCATTTACGATTGCGCCGCGAGGAGAGCACTAATAGTGTCGCGCCGTAAGAGGATCGGAATGTCAGAAGCTTAGGGAGAAACCAGAATGCGAAGGCTTACATTGACGAGACGAGAACTCAACTTGGTTATCATTAGTCTAGTTTTTACCGCGGTATGTGTACTGGGCGATTTCCACGTAACAGCTGAAGAATCCCAAACCCCGGTCAACACGCCCGCACCGTCTCAAACTCCAAGCCCGCAGCGGCCAGAGCCCGTATCACGCAAAATCGAGGGCGACTGGGAAGGTTACTTAGCCGCCGGCGGTACAAAGCTTAAATTAGTGTTGCATGTCATCAAGAAAGACAGCGCCTTGAGAGCCACCCTGGACAGTCCCGATCAAGGAGCCACCGGCCTGCCTGTTGATTCGATCACACTCGAGTCAGGTTCGGTGGTTTTTGAAATGAACTCATTGGGGGCGCGATACGAAGGTGAGCTCTCGAAAGACGATTCTCAGATTGAGGGAAAATGGATGCAGGGCGGACAGACGTTTCCACTAATTCTCAAAAGTATGAGAGCGCCTACGGTCGGGGCTCCGGCTCCTGAGACTCCGTTGAAATTGCAAAAGATCGATTTAGGCGGTCGTGGACTTAACTTACTAATTGGCGGCCAGCGTAGCGCGGGTACTCCCGTCGTGATCCTCGAAGGAGGATTTGGGGCTGGCATTGCCTCCTGGTCTGCTATTCAGCGCAACATTGCGAGTTTCGCTCAAGTTGTTTCCTATGATCGTGCGGGAGTGGGCCAATCTGATCCCGGGCCAAAGCCGCGTGACGCTAAAACCCTCGCTGCTGAGTTGCATGCGGCCCTCGTGAAAGCTGATATCAAACCTCCCTACGTTTTGGTTGGTCACTCTTTGGGAGGTCCTTACATTCGAGTCTTCGCCGGTATGTACCCTACGGAAGTGTCCGGAATGGTCTTGATTGATCCGTCGCAGGAAGCATTCAATACCTATCTCAAACTCAACCCACCACCAAATCTCAAAGAGGAAGAAGCAAAAGTAGCGAAAGCTCCCCAGGGTGTGCGCGACGAATATGAGGCCGTGGAGGCGACATATGAGCAGGCGCAAAATGCCAAAGTGCCGGCCGGTGTGCCCGTTATCTTATTAACTGCGACACAGGATTCCGGCATGCCCGCCGAGGCCAGGCGTGTGTGGGCGGAGAAACATAAGGAATGGATCGCCAAAGTGCCGGGAGGGAAGCAGATTGTAGCGGAGAAGAGCGGCCACTTTATTCAGGCCCAGGATCCTGAGTTGGTGATCGCAGCGATCAAAGAGGTCATGGAAAAACAGAAGCGCTCCGCGCCTTGAAAAAAATTGGTTTCATCCTCTGCGTTTGAGCCTCGCGTGAGCGCGAGTCAGTGGCTCCCGTTGCACGACCAAAAACTTAACTGAGGACCGCCAACAAATGAAACACCCGGCACGATTACGCCTCTCGTCCTGTGTCTTAATACTCGCCTCGGTAATCCACGTAGCGGCGCAGCAACAAGATCTCAATAAAGAATTTTTGGATGCCGTTCAGGCTCGTGACCTGCCAAGGATTCAGTCCCTGCTGAGTCGCGGTGCCGACGTGAACACCCAGGAACACATCAACGGTTATTTTGCGTTGCAATATGCGATCAACTGGCCTGACCCGGGCCTGGTGAAGTTATTGCTCGACAAAGGAGCTAAGGTAAACGCTGCTGATAAGACCGGGGACACGGCATTGATGAGCGCCATCAGAAGCGGGGGACCAGAATACGCGGCAATCGCTAAGTTGCTTATTGAGCGCGGGGCTGACATTCATGCAGGAGGCGATACGGCGATCTTTTCAGCGGTCAAATATGCTGATCCCGCAGTAGTACAACTCTTGTTAAAGAAGGGCGCCCCTGTAAACGCTCAGCAGGAGGGCCGTGATGGTGACACGGTGTTGATGTCAGCCGTCAGTGGTTCATCGCTCGAAACCGTCCAGATGCTTTTAGCAGCCGGCGCCGACATTAAAGCCATCAACAAGAATGGTCAGACTGCTTTGATGAAGGCAGCCACGATGGACCACCGTTATACAGTAGAGAGCAGGCTACCGATAATCATGTTGTTGTTAAAGAGCGGCGCTGACGTAAATGCCAGAGACAAGTACGGGAAAACGGCTCTGTTGCACGCCCTGGTTCAACACATGTCGGAAGCAGGTGGAGTTATTTCACATCCGGAAGTTGTACAACTACTGCTGGAAAATGGCGCCGACGTTCGAGTAAAAGATGATGATGGCGACTCAGCTTTGCTGGAGGCAGTCTCTGTATGGCAGGGAAAGATTGAAACGATTCGACTGCTGTTGGCCAACGGTGTCGATATTAATGCGCCGAACCAAGAGGGAAGGACTGCATTGATGCTCGCTGCCGAAAATGGAAGGGTGGATACAACTCAACTCTTGCTTGAAAAAGGTGCACATCTGAATCTGCAGGATGCACAGGGAGCAACAGCTTTGGATCACGCAATCAGCTCCGGATACGTAGAACTCGCGAAGCTTTTGCGAGCAAAGGGTGCAACTTCGAGGAACTCGTACCAGAACGACAGTCAAATCTCGGCGGCTGCAACAAACTTCGCGTTGCTGCGTGCGGCTACTTACAACCGGCGGGCTGAAATCGAAAAGCTTTTAGCGCAAGGCGCGGACGTTAATAGCCGAGATTCCAGTGGACACACTGCTTTATTGCTTAGCGCTCAATACGGCTATTCAGAACTAGATGAGATTTTCACGCTGCTCCTGAACAAAGGCGCCGACATCGATGCGACGAATGCGGATGGCGTGACACCGCTAATGGCCTCGACAAATCGAAATGATACTCGAGCGGCAATATTCCTGTTGGCCCACAAGGCGAACGTCAACCTGCGCAATAAGGAAGGTGACACTGCTCTACATATCGCTGCTGCAGGGTTACACACAGAGATAGTCAAAGCGTTATTGGCAAGCGGCGCCGAAGTGGATGCTCGCGACGCTCAAGGCAAGACACCACTCATCCTGGCAGCTGATTCCGATACTTCGGTGCCTACCGAGGTTCTCACTGCTCTACTCAAGAAGGGCGCGCAAGTGAATGCTCAGGATAATGATGGCAACTCTGCTCTCATCATGGCGGCCAAATCAGGGAGTATTGCAGGTGTGGAATTCCTACTGAGCCAGAGTGCCAGGATAGACCTGAAGGATAAGTCAGGAGAAACTGCGCTCATGCATGCGAAGCGACTGGGTGAAAATAAAAGGATCTACCGTGCAGAAATGATTCAACCGCGGATCATCGAACTTCTTGTTAAGGCTGGAGTCAAAGAATAGCCTTTCGTATTTTAAGGATCCACGGGCCGTCGATTCGAACTTACGCGGGCAAGGCGAAGACGGGTCACTCACTCAGTTGAGGTTGTTCTCCGAATTTGCCTGCTAATCCTTTGAGATATCTTTCCATGAAGGTTGTATGGCCGATGATGTACTTTGAGACAAAGCGGAAGAATGGATTCGAGACCTTTCCAATTTCAGTGACCTTGATGGTGCTCCCGGTAGAAGTGGGCGCTATGTCGATTTCCCACCGGCCGCTGAATGGCCCTTCCAGGTCGGTTAGTTCGCGTACCATCCGCACTGGCGGATTGAATTCGGTGGTCATCAGGGTCACCTTGTTGCCATCCTTGTAATTCTCTTGCCACACTGGTTTTCCGTCGCGCTCTCCCAGCGAAGTGACATTCTCGACCTCAGATCGCCACTTGGGCTCGTTGGCGTGGTCGTTAATAGCGTCCCAAATCACTTGAGGGGTTTGTTTAGTGGTCAGGGTGCGCGAAGCATGATGTTCCTCCGGCAGCAAAAGGCCACCCACCAGGACCACGAGAAGAAGCAAAACAACAACCGCCGCAACCGACCCGAGTATCTTGATCAACTTCCGCATTGGTTACACTCCTTTATGTGCTCAAGGTCGAGATCAGTCATGGCTTATAAGCCATAGGTGAACCCTCTATCAAGCGACCGATTAGTGTTGTAGTCTCGCCTGATTAAGAAAGCTGTTCGTGTCTGGGCGAAGAAAGGAAAAACGATCCACGAAATCACACGAAATATCACTAAACATTTCTTGTTATTTAGTGCGGTTCGTGGATCGTATAACTCAATCACGCCGCCCCTCAATTTGGACCCCATCAGCAGCTGGAATGTTCAAATTAGCGCTTACTTAATAACTTCAATCTTAGTCACGGGATGAATCTCCCAGGCTGTAACCCGCCAATTGCGTTCTCTTCCCGGGACAATATTTTC
>DASSCG010000453.1:0-4050 GCA_035697925.1 Pyrinomonadaceae bacterium | reverse complement strand
GCTGATCAACACATCAAACTCGGATTGCTCAATCATGCTGATCGCCTCCGCGGCACTCATCACTCCAGTGACGTTGGCTCCAAATCTAATAAGATCCAGCGCAATCAGGTCTAAAGTGTCCCTTTCGTCATCAACAACCAGAATGCGAAGGTTATCGAGACTGTGCACATCCGGCATAGAGTCTTGGAAGGCAGTAACCGCCCTGGTAAAGCCTTCGGATTTCAGTTCCCCTGTAGGCAATCGGAGCTGCAAGGTAAAGATCGCACCAGGGATGTCGGTGCGATTCTCAGCCACAATCCTCCCGCCGTGCAGTTCAACCAGATGCCGAACAATCGCCAAGCCCAGACCAAGACCACCATGCGTTCGAGTCGTGGTCCCGTCGGCCTGCCGGAAGCGCTCAAAGACGTGCGGCAAGAAGGCGGGATCAATTCCCGGCCCAGTGTCCTTTACCTGAACCTGCGCATGAGAGTTTGTTTGACTCAACCTCACTTCCACCTTTCCTCCGCTCGGTGTGAACTTCGCAGCGTTTGAAAGAAGGTTCCAAATGACTTGTTGTAGTCGATCGGCGTCGCCAGTGACGATTCGGGGTGTGCGGTCGATTATAGCTTCGATGTTTATCGCCTTCGCACTAAAGGCCGGGCGGACACTATCGAGAGCTGCTTCAACCACGGCCACAAGATCAACCGGACCCATGTTAAGTTGCAGTTTGCCTGTGATCACTCGCGAGACGTCTAAAATGTCCTCAATGATCTGCTTCTGTGACCAGGCGTTACGCTCAATCACTTCCAGAGCATGGAGCGCGCTCATGTCGTCGAGCCTACCGGTTCTTAACATTCGCGACCAACCAATTACCGCATTCAAAGGAGTGCGCAGTTCGTGCGAAAGAGTTGCGAGAAATTCGTCTTTAAGACGATTGGCCTTTTCGGAATCGGATCGGGCAGCGCGTTCACGATCAAATAACTCTGCGCGCTCATCCTCTGCCCGTTTACGTTTAGTAAACTGAGCAATCTGTTCTCCGATGCTAGCAGCTAGTTGTAACAATTCGTCATCGGGTTCCCGAATCTCAGCACTGTAGAAGACAAATACTCCCAAAATTTCATCATCCAGCAGTATTGGAAAGCCAAAGGAGCTTTGTATGCCTTCCTGCAGGGCCACGGCAGCACCCGGGAAGTTTGAATCTTCGGAAATTCTGTCGATGCGGGCGGGTGCGCGAGTTTCCCAAAGCCGTCCGGGGAGTCCCTCCCCAATTCTCAACGAAATGCTCCGAGTGACTTTTTCGAAATCGCTTACAACAGACATGGGTGCGGTGTAAAAATCAATGCAACGCAACACTTCGTCAGTGGGATCTATGACCCACAAACTACCGGCATCACATTCGAGCCCACGGCAGGTCACCTGCAAAATACTCCGGGCACTCTCAATAAAGTCTGTCGATTCTGAGAGTATGCGAGTTACCGCATATTGCAGTGCCAGCCTTCGCTCGGTCTGCCGCCGATGGGTGATATCACCGATGAAGCATCGAGCATGAACAAACTTTCCGTTTTCGCGAAACACACTCGAATTAATGAACACGTGCTTGATTGAACCGTCCTTACAGCGAAGTCGAGCCTCATAGTCACTCAACACTTCTCCAGCCTTAAGCCGATTGAGAATGTCGTTTACTGAACTTTGATCGACGTGGAAATCCGCGATATTCCTACCCTCATATTCGGCCCGCGAGTAGCCAAGCACATCGAGCTCGGCCTGGTTGACTCTCAGCAAGGTCCCATCAGCACTGATCCAGTGCATACCGATAGTTGCGTTTTCAAAGAAGTCCGACAACTCGGCTTCACTTCGTCGCAGGCCATCCTCCACTATCTTGCGCTCAGTGACATTTCGCTTAATGCCCACATAACAGATCGGATCTCCGGATTCCTCTCGAGTGCTGAATGCAGCGATCTCAATATGCTTGACCTCGCCTGTCTTAGTGTTGCTGACCGCCTCGCCCTTGTAGGCACCGGTTCGCGTCAACTCGTTAATAAGAAGCTCAAAACCTTCTTGGCCCATGTGGAGAGCTGGGGTTTGGCCTCGGAGTTCTTCGTCCGAGTAACCCAAAAGCTCACGGTGTGCATTGTTCTGCTGAAGGTAACGGCCGTCAGAACTGATGATAGCCATGGGCTCGGTGGAAAGATGGAAGATCTTTCGGTAGATCTCCGGATCAAACTCCGAGGCACTGGAAATCTTTGGTCTTGCAGCTGTGTGACGCTCAGACATAGCTAATCGCCTAGAGGGAAAAAATCGCCATAAGTCGGGATGTTTGGAGAGATTAAGCGAGGGGACTGGGGACAAAATCACCAAACAATCTACGGATGGAGTCGCAAGACACGTGCCCTAACGGTCTCAGGGTACTTATATAAGCGGGAAAAGTTAGGGATTTTCCTGAAGATCTCTGAAATGACGCATTCATAACGACGGATTTGGAAGGGGGAATTAGAAGGTAGAAATCGATTTTAAAAACTCCCCGTGCTTTAGCTGATAACCATCCATATTAATGATTGCATCTGGGACAAGTTACAGACTGATTGCCGTTCAGTTCTGATTCACCGACGGCAGTTGGTGGGTCTGTTGCCCCGAGTGCCGATTCTTAACAGGAGGAAAAGCACGGTCTACAAAGTCACACGAAAACTACACGAAATAGACCCTGATTCGTGACGCTTCATATGTCTTCAGGGATCGTTGTTTGATGATCCAGAATAAGACCAGGTTCATAGAGGTGATCGGTGACGCGCTTACCGGGTCGCATCCACCACCCCAAGCGGGTTGCCCGCTTGGGGAGCCCGGTCTCCGCTACTCGGTTCCGTGATGGATCCGCATTTCCCGCGCAGCCCAAACTGCACCCGTACCAATACCGCATTGACTTGTCCTTGGTCCGATGCAAAAATCACAATCGGCTTACAAACAACTATCTAATAACCACCTCGCTTACAAAGTCTTCCAGGGCTGGGTAATTCCCCTCTCAAATGAAAGGAGATATGGACGATGGCATTACGTTTAGGAGATACGGCACCCGATTTCACTGCAGATACAACTGAAGGTCCGATTCGTTTTCACGAGTGGATCGGCGACAGCTGGGCGGTACTTTTTTCTCACCCGAAGGATTTCACACCGGTATGCACCACGGAGCTGGGCTATGTGGCCAAATGCAAACCCGAATTTGATAGTCGCGGCGTTAAAGTTATCGGTTTGAGTGTTGATAAGACGGACTCGCACAATAAGTGGGCCGAAGACATTAAAGAGACACAAGGTTCGGCTCTCAACTTTCCGATCATCGCCGACCCGGATCACAAAATTTCAGAGCTGTACGACATGATCCATCCTGAGATCAGCGATGTCTTTACTGTGCGTTCAGTTTTTATTATTGGACCGGACAAAAAGATCAAGCTCATGATCACGTATCCGGCAAGCACCGGTCGTAACTTTGACGAGATCTTGCGCGTGATCGATTCGCTTCAACTGACAGCCCAGTACAGTGTGGCGACACCAGTGAATTGGAAAGACGGCGAAGATGTGATCATTGTGCCGTCACTCTCGGACGAAGCTGCGAAGGAGAAATTTCCTGGTGGTTGGAAGGCGCCTAAGCCTTACCTACGCATCACACCGCAGCCGAATAAACCGGCTGAGGAAAGCGCTTCAGCGAAGTCAGCCAAGTAAAAAGTATTGCCGAATGCCGATTGCCGATTGCCAATTGCAATAGGTCGTGACAACGTTGAATCGTGGATGCGTGCCGGCTGAACGCACGCTTGACGTCACTTCGACGCCGATAGAGAACACAATCGGCAATCGCAATTGGCATTTGGCAATACTCAAAGCCTGACCGCTTCACTTGTGCGAATTGAACGGTAACAGGCATCTACCAATTCTACAGATCGGTAGCCGTCATCGGCCGTTACGGCCGGCGGCAAACCCAGAGTAATCGAGTCGATAAAGCTCTGATCTTCCTGTAAATAGCCCCATTTTTCTTCTTTTGACAAAGGATGCATCGAATGTTCGATGTGCCTTCCGTTTAGCCCC
>DASSCG010000452.1:0-3015 GCA_035697925.1 Pyrinomonadaceae bacterium | reverse complement strand
CCCCAGGAAAGGAACGACTCAAGATTGCGAGCCCGTGAAAACGGGCGACAGCCGCTGAGCCTTCGCGCGCGGTGTTTGAGCAATGCGCTTTCGCCCGCTATCGCGGGCTCGAGAAACCACCTAATTTTTCTACCTGGGGCTCACGCCCCAGGCTTTATGCTTCCACCCGCTTCGCGGGTTGCCGCCTTCCACATGATCAGCTTACTTAAGCAGACGCTAACCACGAGGCATTCGCTGCGGGTTGAACTCGATCCACTTGCCGTTCTGCTTAACGTAAACTCTGGGCTGACGAATCGGAAACCTACGTCCAAACGCAGGGTTGCCGGCCAGGAATTTCTTGATGGTGGCGCTGTCGCCGGTTGCCACTCGCCAATTACCATCCTCACGCACGAGGTATTGCTGGACGACGATTTTTCCCTCCGCCTCAATCGGACTGATTACTCTTCCGTAAAGAACCGTGTCTGCAACTGCCACGTTCGAGGCCACTCTGACTTGCCCTACCTCGATCCGATCAAGCACATACATGTTCTGAGCCCGACTCAACGCGTTGGTAAACCGTGAACGAGACATGCGCGTCCGGGACGATGAGGGCAATGAATCATAAACTGCGCCATAGTCACGGGACTTTAACTGCTCAAAAACCCGCTGGACAGTGCCACGCACGTCTGCCTCGTCTGAGGCGCGTGAGACACCCGGCATTAACACGACAATTCCGCAAATTACTAATAGAACTTTTACGAACTTATTCATCTTGATCTAAATCACTTTCCTCATTGTTCTCTTCCTGAACGAAATCGTTCGCAGCAAGTTTCTCCTTTATTTGCGCACGATAGTTGAGAAACCATGCCACCATGCCTATGGCGGCGACCACAAACGCACTGTCAAAATCTCCTTGCAGCAAGAAGACACCCGCCACGACCACGCAGGCTCCGGCCAGTATCAGCCAGAATAATTTCACTTGATCAGCACCGGAATCATGACGTCTAGCGCACCTGGGGGATAACAAACCCGCTCATCGCAGGCTTGGATGCGCAATTTGGCCGGAAGGGATTGTTGGCCTTTTTTTGCAGTCTTCGCCGCCTCCAAGACCGCTGTGAGCTGAACCTCCCCTTCGTAGACATTCAGTGGTTGGTCTGCAAACTCAAATTTCCTAACCAGTGGCTTAGGATAAGAAACAGAGTTGAGCGAGATATCACTCGTATCAGTCAGGTCAAACTCGGTAGCTTTCAGATAAGGATAAGTCGGCGGATTTGAGTTGATGTGGTAGCCGTTCTGAACAGTAAGGCGAACAACAACGTCGGCGAATCCACCTACGGCAACTTCAACTGCAGGGACGCTGACCTTTACTACTGATTCGGATGTTATCTTCTCGGCCGCTGGTGGTGATCCTGAGGCGGAGGGTAGGTTTGTCGAAGGCTGCTGATTCCTTGAACAGGAGGCGAGAGTTGCAGTTATTACGCAAAGGAGTAAAAGACTTTGAGGATGCTTCATTTTACGCGAGACTATTTCCTGTGGCTCTAATCAACAATCACAAATCAAAAATCTAAAATCACTCTAACCCGCCGCCTCTTTCTTGCCTTCCGGCTTCTTGATGCCGAACTTCTCGAGCCGGTACTGTAACGTTCGAAAGGTCAATCCTAACAACTTGGCTGCCTTGGTAATGTTGTAATCCGTCTGCTCCATCGCCTGGGTCAATAGGTCGCGTTCCACATCTTCAAAACTGATTCCTTCCGGGGGTAACTTAAATACACCTTGAGCGGCCGGCTTCGACTCTTGCCTTAACTCAAGCGGAAGATCCTCTACCGTGATCTGATCTCCTTCACAAAGAAGGATGGCGCGCTCAATGGCCGACTCAAGCTGGCGAACATTACCTGGCCAGCTATAGTCATTCATTAGTTTCCTGGTTTCCGGCGTTAGGCCGCGCACAAGTCGCGATGTGTTCCGCGTATGTTTCTTCAGGAAGAAATCGATGAGGACCGGAATGTCTTCACGCCGCTCGCGCAACGGAGGCACGTCCACGGAAAGCACGTTAATGCGATAATAAAGGTCGTCTCGGAACCTTCCATCGGCGACCATGGCTCGTAAGTCTCTATTGGTTGCCGCAATCACCCGCACATCCACGCCGATTTCGTGCGTGCCGCCCACACGTCGAATCTTTCGCTCCTGCAGGGCCCGTAAAAGTTTTGCCTGCATCGCTACATCGAGCTCGGCGATCTCATCGAGAAAGAGCGAGCCGCGATCGGCAATCTCGAAGAGACCCTTCTTGTCGGCATGAGCGCCGGTAAATGAACCCTTCTCGTGGCCGAACAACTCAGATTCCAGGAGGTTTTCGTTGATTGCGGCGCAATTAACTGCCTGAAACATTTCCGTAGATCTTGGCGACTGGTTATGAATCGACCGTGCAATCAGTTCTTTGCCGGTTCCGGACTCACCTCTGATCAGTACTGTCGAATTGGAGCGCGCCACCTTCAAGATCATTCGCTTGACTGCCTCCATCTCCGGAGAGGCGGAAATGATTTCCACGTCAATGGCGTCCAGCCGATCAAGAGCGCGATTAATTGTGGCCAGCAGTGCGTCTTTGTCGTAAGGCTTTTCGAGATAGTCAAAAGCTCCCCTGCGTAAGGCTTCCTTTGCTGATTCGATAGAGCCATGCGCGGTGAGCAGGATGACGATAATCGAAGAATCGAAAGCAAGCAGGTGTTGGAGCAGTTCGATCCCATCCATTCCCGTCATCTTCAGATCGGTGAGAGCCAGATCGAACCGACGATCTTTGGCGAATTTCATAGCCGCTTCGCCGGATGAGGCAGTAGTTACTTCATAGCCTTCCTCAGTAAGAATCAATTCGAGAATTTCTCGTTGAGACTTCTCGTCATCTACTACCAGTATGCTTTTGCGCGCCATGTTGTCCGCTCCTGTTAAGATTCTGCCTACAAGCAGGTGCGCCCATTCTCTAGTGGGCAAATACGCAAGTTGTGAAGGGTGGTTACCGCCACACCCATCGACAACGAAATCTTT
>DASSCG010000451.1:0-5096 GCA_035697925.1 Pyrinomonadaceae bacterium | reverse complement strand
TTGTCTTACCATCAACCGCAAACACCTCTTCGTCAGTGTCAAAACCATCCTTGCTTTTTGTCAGTTCATTTTCTGGCCGAGCCTTTTCGGAATGGTCTTTCTGAAACCATTGGCGCCTTCGCAGCAGCGCGTTGAGGCGAGCCATGAAGACCGAAAGTTCGAATGGTTTGGGAAGGTAATCATCCGCTCCGGACTCGAAACCGCGCAACACGTCTTCTGGGCGTCCCCGTGCGGTGAGCATGAGAACGGGAACAAACTGACCCGAAGCCCGCAGTTCGGAGGCCACCGTGAATCCGTTTTTTCCCGGTAACATCACATCAAGGACTACAACATCGAAGGGCTGCGCTTCATTTAACAGCAGCGACAAGGCTGCTTCGCCGTCGCCGACAATGTCCACGGTGTACCCTTCCGCTTCCAAATTAAAGCGCAAGCCGTCCGCCAGGTGTTGCTCATCTTCAACAACCAGTACGCTACTCATGTTCCGGCTCTCGGAAGTTGAATCGTAAAAGTGCTACCGTGCCCCACACCCGCACTTTCCGCAAAAACGCGGCCGCCATGTCTCGCAACAATCGAGCGGACGATAAAAAGACCTAACCCGGTTCCTTTGACGCGGGCCATTACAAGTCCAGGAGCACGGTAGAAACGTTTAAAGATCCTTTTCAGTTGCCCGCGTGGAATACCAATACCGGTGTCGGTAATACGCACTGCTACCAGCTTGTCATCGACCGCTCCGACATCAACTTTGATTTGCACGTCCCTGTCTGAGTACTTAATGGCGTTATCGAGAAGATTGGAGATCGCAGCACGCAGGTCCTCGGCGTCCCCTACTACGCGGGCGCGATCACCATTCTTCGATTCGTCAAGGCTAAGAGATTCTGGGTCGAGGTTATAACGCACTCGCGTTAGCTCCAGACATTCCCGCACGATTTGACCTAGATCAATAGTTGTGGGGTTAAGACGTCGCCGCTTGTGTCCTGCCTGGCCAGCTCGCAAGACTTGTTCGACGGTATGCAACAAACGGTCGCTGTCGGCCAGCATGATCTCATAGAACTTTTCCCGCTGAGCTTCGTCCAGCTTTCGAGTCTTCAAAGTTTCCAGGTAGAGACGAATCGAAGCGAGCGGTGTCTTGAGCTCATGCGTGACAGCATTAATAAAAGCATCGTGCTGCTCGTTACGTCTGATCTCCCGTATCAAGAACGTGGTGTTGAGGACAAGACCGACGATGATTAACGTGAAGAAGACGATGCCAAAAACCAGTAGAGCGACTTGCCGCCAATTAAGTAGGATCCAGCTCACGTTGAGAGCTGTGGCAAGGGCAACAAGACAAGCTCCCAAAGTTATGAAAAAGGCTATCGATTTGCGGCGGCCGACCGGCATGGCGCCATTGTAAGGCCAGCAGGGGGAAAGTGGGCAGGGGCACGAGACGGGGAAGACGGCAGGCGGCAGGAAGACGGCAGGTGGCAGGGGCAGACGGCAGGAAGCAGGGGCAGACGGCAGGAAAACAAAAACGGCAGCGAGCAGATGATCCTGCCTACTGCCGCCTGCCATCTGCCTACTGCCGTCTGCCGTCTGCCGTCTGCCGTCTGCCTACGCCGCTTTCTGTAGTTCTCCCAGTCGAAGGTTCTCGGCTTCAACTATCTTTTCTTTGCTAATCAACTGAATATGTTTCGCCAAACCCATCAGCTGCAATGCTCGAATGCCGTACCAGTTGATGTCAATCTCATACCATTTCAAACCGTGCCTCGCCGCGCGCGGATGAGCGTGGTGATTGTTGTGCCAACCTTCTCCGAAAGAAAGTAGAGCCACCCACCAGCTGTTTGTTGAATCATCATTCGTCTCAAAGCGGCGTGTGCCCCAGAGATGTGTTGCCGAATTTACTAGCCAGGTGAAGTGCAGACCGACCGTAACTCGTAGGAAGACACCCCAAAACAATGCGGACCATCCGCCCAGTGCTAGCAGAACAAGCCCGCAAAGGACGAGTGGGACAAAATAAAGATTGTTCATCCAAACGTGGACCTTATCTTTCATCAAGTCTGGCGCATAGCGTTGCATAACGCTCTTTTCATGTTGTTGCGCTGTGCCACGAAGAATCCAACCCATGTGAGCCCACCAACGTCCATCTCGAGGTGTGTGCGGATCACCTGAAACATCGGTATGCGCGTGATGAATCCGATGAGTGACTACCCAATTGATTGCCCCACCTTCTAACGCGAGGGCGCCACAAAAGGTTAAGAAGTATTCGACTGCTTTGGGTGTTTTAAAACCACGATGCGTAAGCAGGCGATGAAATCCCATACCTATACCTAAGCTTCCAGAAACCCACCACAACACAAGTGTGGCAATTAATGCCGGCCAGCTAAACATGAAGAGAGCGGCCACAGCCCCCAAATGAAAAATCACCATGAAGATGGTCGTGTTCCAATTAAGACTTTCCTGTTGCTGACTATTAACCACTGGCTTATCCGTGTGGGTCATTGTTCTTAATGTCGTGCTCATCTCTGCTCCCGTCGAAGTTTTGGTCGCAATTGGATGCAACCTGGAAAGCCATCGTACCAAGTTCGAACCAACGTGTTTGTAATACTTATGTAAGCGAGGTAACCATCGCTTGATGAAGAAGATAGCTGTCACGAAAAAGTCGCGGACGGCAGATAGATCGTCGCGATTGCACCGTCACTTATTGGACCAGCTCAAAAGCCCGAAAACTTGCAAGCCCAACTTAGATCGTGCATTATTGCTGGCGTTTAGTCCTTCTCTCAGGCATCAACGGTGATGCGCCAGGCCTCAGCATGGCGTCCAGATGGCGGGAGTAGGCCCTGAAAATCTGAAGAAGCTGCAGTCGAGTATACGAACGCCTTCGCTGCCACCGTTACCGAAGCCACCCCCTGATTCGAGCTTCTCTTAGCGCTCTCCAAACACGGGGAGAAGGAAGACACCCAACATGTCTGTCAAACTGTACGTAGGCAATCTCTCGTTTTCTACGACCAGCGACGAACTGCAGCAGCTGTTTGCGCAGGCCGGCACCGTAGAGTCAGCGACTGTGGTCGAAGACCGAGACACGGGACGCTCACGCGGATTCGGCTTTGTCGAAATGGCTTCTAAGGAAGAAGGTCAGAAAGCAATCGAACAATTCAACGGTACTGATTTGAACGGTCGAAATCTTACAGTGAATGAAGCACGCCCACGTGAAGATAGGGGCAATCGCGGAGGTGGCAGAGGTTTTGGCGGCAATCGCGGTGGTGGTGGTGGCCGAAACTCCGGTGGCGGCCGTGGCGACCGAACGCCGCGTTGGTAGGGCTCGCGTAATTAATTCAATTCGATTTTAACTTCTTTCGAAGGGGGCATATGGAGAAACCGACTTACGCCATTGGAGATCGAGTAGAAAAATTATGTGCGGTATGCGGCGAAGAGCGCGGCCACGTAGTCGCCTCTGTTACCAAGCGCGGCTTGATCTCACGCGTGACTTGCCCGAAATGTGGCACACGCAGTTCTTTTTCGAGTGGCGCAAAACTCACAGGTAACCGCTCCAAGTCAGTTCAAAGCGAACCTTACGACATGTCTCGCACCTACCGAACAGGCCAGGTAATGATCCATCCAATGTGGGGACCGGGAGAAGTTACGGCAGTCATTGAACCTAAGAAAATCGATGTCCTCTTCGCCGATCGCATTCGCAGACTTATCCACGCGCGTGCTGACGCATAAGCCCTGAAAGTCACACTTCACTAATTCAATCTGTCTCCAGCTCTTTTACGCCCCGGTTTCCCTCTGCCGAGTGCCGTTCTAAGGTATTTCTGTAACGACCGGCACTACGCCTTTTCCCGGATCCTTTTCCGGACCAAACTTCCTGGGTAATCGCACTCGACGCAGCGCAAAGAGAGTTAACCAAACAACTCCCGAAGTTGCTGAGAGCAAACCCGAAATGACCGTGAGCGTGCGTGGGGTGATAGCCCGCAAGGACCAACCCGCAACAGCGGTAGAAAAGCTCCACACAAGTAATTCACTCGCTCGATCCGTTGTCGACACTCGACCGCGCAAATTGTCTGGCACCAGTCGCATCAAGAGAGTTTCCTGAACGGCAAACTCCGCAGCCAGCAGAATGCGAGAAACGAAGAGCAAGCTACAGGCAAGCCAAAGCGTTGGCATAACGCCGATCAACGCGAAGATTAGACCCTGCACGACTAAGGCCCAACCAATAAAACTTGCCGTCTGACCCGCAACCTCGAGGTAAGCCCCGACGCGGCGGGCGATCATCATTCCGAGAAACAGCCCCACTCCCGCGGCGAAATAAAGTGCCGCGACTGCCGCGTCACCACTAATTCCACGCTCACCTGCGAATACCAACCCACCCAGACGATCTGAAATAAGGTTGATTGCTCCACCGCCGGTGGCCCAGAGGATGTTTATCCCTAAGATCGCAGCAACCGGCGCGTGGCCGAGAATGTAACGCCAACCCTCGCGGATATCTGACCAGTAACTTGGCCGACGCGTCTCTTGGCCTGCTGAATTAACTTCCGCCAGCCTGGTCTCGCGATCAGGAATCAACCAAATTGAGTAAGCTGAAATAGCAAACGATATGGCGTTGACGACAAAAGCTGCCTGATAGCCAACGGTCGCTGCGGTCCATCCTCCCAGAGCCGCGCCAAATGCCATGAGCAGAAATCTCGACGAGAACATCAAGGCGTTCCCCGCAAGCAGATCTCGCTCCCCAGTGATGTTTGGAACCGAAGCATTTTTGGCAGCTTCGAAAAAGGCACCAAAGAAAGACAACACGACAGTAGCGAAGTAAGCGATCCAAAGATCCTCAGGCCGGCGCACCAGCAATAAGCTCAGGGCAACCAGGATTCGCGCGACATCCGAAACAATCATCACCGTTCGACGAGACCAACGATCCACGAACGCCCCGGCAAGAGGTGCAAAGATGGTGAAAGGAAGTAACCTGGCGACCAAGAGGATGGTGGTAACTTCGGCAGCTCCATGTGAAACGAGACGCACGAGTCCCAGGGTGGCGATGAAGTTGAACCAATTGCCCAACTCAGAAACCACCTGCCCGATCAACAAGCGTCGGAACGAGCGATTGGTTCGCACCAGTTGAATGTAAG
>DASSCG010000450.1:0-4941 GCA_035697925.1 Pyrinomonadaceae bacterium | reverse complement strand
CGCCCAAGACGCTAGCGAACAGCGTCTTGGGCGAATTGCTATATGAGAACTCAGCGCTGAATTCTAGATTAAGTCGATCAGAGCTTGGTTCATCTTATTGATTGCCACGGACCGGTCTGAACGCGTTTGCAAACACGTAATCCGCAACGCGTCGTCCTTGAGCAATACCCTCCGTCTTATCAAAGCTCCAGTGGATGCCAAGATAGATTCGGCTTTGGCCGTTCTCTTCTTCCGCTTGCGATAACGTTCTGAAGGTGCGTGGACTTAATGGTCTTGGATTTCCCTGATTGTCCACGGTGATCCCGTTGAGTTCATCTGAGACAAAGGTGAAACGAATGTTATCAGTATGGTAGAAGTTGCGCAGCGTCTGGAACAACGAGCCACCGAACCCGGCGTGCCCCGAAGGATAGGCTGGGAAGGGCGGCGTGAAATTTGGTCCGGTAAGACCGCTTGCAGGTGCCCCTAGTGGCGAAAAATTTACGTCACCGATCGTATTAGGATTTCCGTCACCCAGTCCTGTGGGGCCAGTGCCGGGATCCGACTCTCTGATACCAGCGACGGGGCGCCAGTGGTCATAGAAATACTTCGATTCCCAGATCGCTATCCCCGAATCGGCCATCGCAGTATTTACCAAAGCCATCAGCCGCGCCAGATCCAGAATGTGTCGGGTGTTTCTCTGCTCGGCAATTTGCATAGCAATTTGATTGTACAGTCGCGGAGGCGCGCACAAGCTTGGAGTTCCATCGTAAGCCCAATAGATACCAATCTCCGTTTGTTCGGGAGTCCGTTCAGTGGGTGTCACTATCCCATCACCGCCGAGACGCTTAACTTCACGAAACGCATTCGTGTAAGCCTGGCTGGTCATTGATGGTGGAGCGGGAACCCGGAACTGATCTCCAGAAGTCAAAACGAAAGGGTCGACTTCGCCCCAATGGGCGCCGAGAGCGATGGTAAGAAGGCTGATGGGATCCTGACGCCATTTACCCGGCTGATCGCTCGGGAAGAAATCAATCCCCAAACGCGGTTCCGGATGCGCCGATCCATCAGTGCTCTTCAAAGCCACGATTGCCGCAGCGGCCTGCTGACCTAAGGCAATCCCATTTGTCTTAGCGATACCATTTGGAATATCGCTCAGATCATTCGCGAGTTCCTGATTAAACGCTGCTGTCTGCGAGGGAAAGCAAACAACCAACGTATCGTGGGCCGCCTGTGCGATCGCGCTGTCAATAGACGTATCTTGATTCACTCTTGGGATGCCAGTAAAACTTTCATATCCTCCCAGGATCGCGTTGACAGCATCGAACATAGCGATATGTACTATCGCCATCGCTCGGGCCGATCTGCCGGGCCCAACTTGCTCGCCGAAAATTCGCAGATCGCCAGGTGGCACCGGCGTGTGGTCGAGGCCACTGGCGTTGATGGCCACCTCGTTCCAGTGGCGGTAACGAGCAACTGTGTCTCTGCCACTTCGTGATGAACTGCGTTCCGGCAGTTGAATTTTAGTGCCAGCCTTATAGCGATCTCCCCATACTTTGTTGCCACGACTACCTACTTGCTGCGCCGAGGTTGAGAACGTAAGCATCAGACTGCAGATGGCAAAAACAGGCACAAACAATTTGCCACTTAGACGAAGAAATTTCCGCCCGTAAAACTTCGGAGCAGTAGTCTCGGGCCGGATACGGTGGCGGGAGGTATAGGTAATGGAGGTGAAGGACTCTTCTTTCATGGGGTTCTCCTAATTGGTTTTTGGGAATCGGTATTTCGCTGCCTCGACCCTAAAAGCGCGCGACAAAGGCATCACACTTCTTGGCCGGGCTCTCAAAATCGAAGCGGTTTATTCGAAAAGGCTTAGCGAGTTCTGAATCCTGGATTATTCGTCATTAGCGCTCTAAATGACGATACGATTTAAAGACTATAGTCTCCGTCCATCTCGACGCAGAAAATACGAGATCGCCTTCAAGTTGATCGGGAATTTACCCCTCGGACTTGCGTAAGGAACTGCCAACAGCCAGCAGTTGGGACGTCTTTTAGTCTGGCCGTATTTTTACCACAGCTGGCTGATTTGCGGAAGGTTTTCCGGGGGATCGCGCGGCCCCTCGAGCATAGATCTTGTTGTTACCGGACTCGAAAGGAAAGAGATTGAAATTTACCGCTGGCTGAAATTCCCCGATGACAGCGGCAATTCAAGACTCACAAATGTTCCAATCTTGAATCGTCCCTTGCCAAGTTTAGGTCCGAAAGTCTCTCAACTTGATTCCGAATCTTCAGACTGACCGGTCAAAAGTCTCAAGGGAAATCTCTCCAAACGCTTGGATTATTTTCAATAAGTGAGGGCAGATAAGAGTTTAGCCAACTCTGAGCCTTAGATTGGACCATCGAGGCATACAGATTGCCAACCTAGTGTTCGCCCTGTTTGAAATCCTCCCCATCCTGAAGCTCCTTTAACTCCCATTGAGAGTTTCAGCGCTTCCCTGCGAATGTCGTTCAGTCCAAGTATTCGCTGTCGCCGGCAATAACCGTTCCGCGAGAAGCACTCTCCCAAAGTCGGCAGTCAGGAACCTCGATTAGAAGATCAAGAACGACACAAGGTGACCCATGAAAAAAGTTGCTGTGAAAAAATTCGATATGTCAGCTGCGGTCTCGAACTTGGCAATCTTTACCGCTGCTGTGGTGGCGTCTCTTCCTTTGCTGCTGGGTGATCAGCTAAGCGTAGTCGCTTCCAAGATCGCATACGAAGGCTCAACCCTGATTCAGGATTTAGCCAACTCGTTTGTTGGATTGTTTAGTTAGGGAATGCGATCGAAGAGCGGCTCGGTTGTCGACTGTTGGTCGGACTCAGTAGATTCAGGAGCCTCCCGGGGCTCGAGACGTCGCGCGGTGGGCTCGTCTAACCATTTTCCGCAACTTGGGCAAATATCTGAGGCGGTACGAATCTCGGCAGAACAGGACGGACAATAGATTCTCAGGGTCATAGGGTGGCATTCTAACAGAGCTAGCGATCAGGACCTCTTAAGTACGATCCATTAAGCCACACGAAAGCTGCACGGAACGAAGTCTACTCGGGTGCGTTCGTGTGATTTTCTTAGATCGCAGCGGTCACGCATCCGCGTGATTAAAAATTTTCACCATCCCATCCGGACTTGTCGCGTGACCGTTACGCTTGTTTCCCTGCCTTGCTGCGTACGAAGGCGTAATTTAGTTGCGGCAAGGAATTAAACGTAGCCGCCTTTTTCGAATACTCTGTTGCTTTCGCCGCATCGCCTTTTCCTTTGTGGGCCTGGGCCAGTCGAAAAAGGTTTTGCGGGTTTTGCTGGTTGGTCTGTTGAAGTTCCCTGATCGCTAGATCGAAATTCTTCTCTTGAAGGGCAATCAGACCGGCAAGTTCGTGAGCTTGCTTTAGCTGGGCAGGATTCTTCGACGCCTCAGCGCCTTTCAGAAACGCCTGGCTTTCAGTCTTAGCAGTTGCCAGATCTTTTTTGCCGAGAGCAACCAGGGTCAGGTTGTAATGCTGAAAGAGTTTTGTGTTGTCCTTGATTTCCTGGGACAGGTTGGAATCCAGCGTTGCCTTTAACCCACGTTCAAATGCCTGCTTAGCTTCATCGTATTTGCCGGCTTCCAGGAGGACATTTCCTCTCAGCTGCAAATCACCTGCGAGGTTCGGCACATCCGAAGTCTTCTCTCCAAGGGCATATTGCTTATCCACTTCGCTAAGCGCCTGGTCCCATTTGCCAGCATCGACCGCAAGCACAGTGCGGGCAAACATCGCTGTGCGGCGCTCGCCGTCACTACGTGCTTTAGAGGTGATTTTATCGAATTCTTTTGCAGCCTCGTCAGCCTTTCCCTGATACATCAGAGCGGCTCCAATGCCGAGGTGTGAATTGATGAAGTTTGAATCGATGGCGAGGGCCTTGTTGTACTGCGCAATGGCGTCGTCAAACCTGCCCATCTTCAAGAACAGCTCTGCAAGCGAGTCGTAGGGATTCGGATCGTTAGGAATGAGCTCGATGTATTTCTTAAAGGACTGTTCAGCTTCCGCGTAGTTTTCTTTCTGCCTGAGGGCGTAGCCGAGGATGTTGTATGCGGGGGAATACTTCGGAGCTATCTCTGTCGCTTTGCGGTAATGCAGTATTGCCGAATCAAAATCCTGCTGACCAAAGTAATATCCTCCAAGAGTGAAGCGAGCGCGCTCGTCGTTGGGAAATGCAGCCACCAGTTTTTCCAATATCTCTTTTTGCTTTGGTGCATTACCGTTGGCGCCAGCTTCAGTACCAAGAATCAAGAGACGCTCACCCTCGGACGCCTTATCCGACAGGCTGACGGCCATTTTCAAGTGATCGAAAAATTCTTTGGCAGTTGGGGAAACGTTCGCTCGATTTAGGTGGGCCAGCGCGAAGTTCGCATCGAGTGAAATTGCTTTGTCAAAGTGTTGGATCGAGTCCTGGATGAGAAGCCTCTCCGCCAGATCGCGTCCCTGCAGGAATTCCTTTCTCGCCTCTTCTGACGCAGTAGTATTGAGAATCTTTCCGCTATTTGCGTAGGTTGTATCTGCTGAGCCGGCATCTGCTGCGGCCCTTGCGGCCCTGTGATCATCGACGTGGCTGCAACTACTTAGGGTGGGTGCACCGATCAAGAGGATACTAAGAAAAAGAATTGTGAGTTGCTTGGATTTCATGGTGTGCCTCCAGATGGCCCATTGCATTTGAGCCTGGCCAGAATCGGTAATAGCGAGTGGATCCCGGACCAAAAAACTCCCGTCCAGCGATCCGAAATACAACACCCGTGATTGGAATTTCGGAGGCTGGGAGGATAACGAGGGACCCGTCGCTAGTCAACAAATGTTATTTCAGAAACTTTTACGGAAATTTGGAGTCGCAAAGGACTGGGCAGCTTATGCAATGCGGGGCGGTCGAGCGGGTTGACGAGGAAGAACTTCTGACTGCC
>DASSCG010000449.1:0-5854 GCA_035697925.1 Pyrinomonadaceae bacterium | reverse complement strand
TCGTCGCCCGTCGACGTCGATCAAGCGTCTGTAGATATTACTTATAACCTGACCGACAAACACCGAATTCACGGATACTATGCAATCCAACCGGTAGAAATTGGCGAGCCTAATCGATTCGGCAACACCGTTCCTGACTTCGGTCATGATTTTGTCGTGACGCGGCAAATTCTTACGTTGAATTCCACGCATAGCTTTGGTTCAGCTATGGTTAATGAAACACGATTCGGTTTCAGCCGTACTTACGGTGGCAATACGCCGAGCGCTCTCCACAATCCAGCCGAGTTTGGTATTAGAGGCGGGCGCAATGAACCCATTGGATTACCGCAGATTAGCATAGCCGGCGGTGCATTGAACTTCGGTGGCCCAGCCAATTTTCCAGCCGGACGCGGAGACACAATGTTCGTGGTTGCGGATACTCTCAGTTGGCTGAGGTCTCGACACTCGCTCAAATTTGGCGGTGAATTCCGGCAATTTCTGACTAACGCTTTCCGAGTCGGAACCGGAACCTTCAACTTTCCGACGGTCTCCGCGTTTCTTGCGGGCAACGCAAACTCTTTCAGCGTCACGCTAGGTAACCAGTCCAGCAGTATCGCGCAAGGTGCTCTCGGCTTTTTCGTCCAAGACAATTACAAATTCAGACCAAACCTCACGCTCGAAATCGGCCTTCGATGGGACTGGAATATGACTCCGACTGAACGGTACGATCGCTTTATTGTCTTTGATCCGAAAAATGTATCGCTGCTACAAGTAGGCAAACAGATTGATAACGTTTACAAACAAAACGCCGCAAACTTTCAGCCACGTGTTGGCTTCGCCTGGGATCCGTTTAAGAACGGTAAGACATCGGTGCGGGGGGCTTATGCAATCTTGGTGGACCAACCGATGACCAGCGTCGTCACCGCTACAACTGCAAATCCACCGTTGGCGATTCCGCTTACATTTACCGGAGCAATTAGATTCGACAACGCTATAGATGTGGCCAGGGCGGCGGGGCTAGCACCCGCAACCGTGGACCACGAGTTCACTAATGCCTACTTACAATCGTGGAATTTGAACGTCCAGCGCGAAGTCGGACCGAATGTCGTTCTTATGGCGGGCTATTTCGGGTCGAAGGGTACCCATTTGATTTTGCGGCGCAATATCAACCAGCCAATTAATGGTGTCCGTCCTTATCAAAGACTGTCCTCGTCCAGCCCGATTTTGCCAGATACGCCGCTGGGCAACATCACGCAGGTTGAGAGCACCGGTAACTCAAGCTATAACGCACTGTGGGTTACTGGCAATTACCGTCTTGCGCGCGGATTGCAGCTCAATGCGTTTTATACGTGGTCCAAGTCGATCGACTACAACTCGCTGAGTTCTCAAGGCGTTGTCGTCCAGAACAGTTACGATCTGCGCAGTGACCGGGCGGTGTCGGATTTCGACGCCCGTCATAGGTTCGTCGTCAGTTCAATCTATGAACTGCCCTTCAGAGGAAGTCAGTTCGTGGATGGCTGGAAGTTGGCCATGATTGTTCAATCCCAGTCTGGGAGTCCGGTGAATATAGTGACCACCAACAGCACGCTCAACGGAGTAGTAAACACAGTACGTCCAGATCTAACCGGTCCTATCACTACGATCGGTACTGTCGAACGTTGGTTCGATACGTCGGCCTTTACAAGTGTGCCCCGCTTCGGAAACCTTGGCCGGAACGTCGTCATCGGTCCGGCTTTTAACAATATTGATTTCTCCGTCATCAAGGTCGTTAGACTAGGGGAAACCTTTAAAATGCATATGCGGGCTGAGTTCTTTGACCTGTTGAATCATCCCAACTTTGGCCAGCCCGGAGGTGTTGTTGGTTCGCAGTTCTTCGGGCGCATCACTAACACTCGTTTCCCGACTGGTGAATCCGGCTCCTCACGACAAGTGCAATTAGGGTTAAAACTGATTTTCTAGAATAGCGACGAGTCTAAGGTACAAAGCGAAGTGACTCCGATCGTCTACATAGCCATTTTTATTTTAGTAACTCTTGTGCCTTCAGTCGTTCAGGCGCAGCAATCTCGCACGCCTAAAAGGGTCCTTGCGCTTTATTGGTACAACAAAGACTTTCCCGGAAATGTTAATTTTGACCGAAGCTTCCAGACACGCTTAGATTCATCCGGAATACCGAACGTCGAATACTATCCAGAGTATTTGGAGTCCAATCGTTTCCCGGGACAAGAGCAGGAACATTTGCTCCGTGATTACCTGCGGCAGAAGTATGCGGATCGGCCCATAGATATTGTCGTGGGCGTCTCAGATGCCTCTATGGATTTCCTCCTTAAATACCGAGGCGATTTATTTCCACGCTCACCGATTATCTCAATCGCGATCAAAAACCCGCCGTCGGATCATGTAGCGGGTGAACCGGGTATCACCGGTATTCTTCCGGCCAACACTCACCAACAGACACTCAACATGGCTCTTACTTTACATCCGGCTACGCAGCAGGTGTTTGTCATCAGTGGCACTCCTGAGCACGATAAGAGGTTTGAAACTGTTGCCGTGCGTGAGCTTCAAGGCTATGAATCCAAGGTAAAGATCAACTACCTCACAGATCTCCCGCTTGATCAGTTGATCGCTACCACGCAGGCTCTACCAAAAAACTCCATCATTCTCTACGCGTGGCAGCAATCGATCGACGACCAGGGCGAATTGTTCGAAACCTGGCAAACTCTGGCTGCTTTCGCTCCATTTGCCTCAGCCCCGATCTACGGAATGGGCGGGGTAAATGTTGGTTACGGTCTTGTGGGTGGGCATGTTAATGATTCAGGAACTAATGGGGACGCAGCGGGACAAATCGCCATCCGGATGCTCCAAGGTGAACGGGCTCAGGATATCCCAATCAAAACTGCACCGGCGGTAACTATGTTCGACTGGCGCCAGCTTCACCGCTGGAACATCAGCGAGAACAATTTGCCTGCCGGAAGCATTATTCGCTTTAGGGAGATCTCGTTCTGGCAGCGAAACAAGTGGCGAATCATTGCAATAACAACCATAATTTTGCTGCAAACCGCCATTATTGCGCTTCTATTAATCGAACGCCGCCGCCGTCAAAATGCGACGCAAGCTTTGAACGATCTAAATGCTGAACTTGAAGAGCGCATTACAGCGCGTACGGCCGCACTCGATAGCAAGTCCCGCGAATTGGAAACCTTCGCGTATACAGTCGCTCACGACCTCAAAGCACCGCTGCGAGGTATTGATGGTTACACTCGACTTCTGCTTGAAGATCACCTCAAAGATCTTAGCCCTGAAGCTCAGCAGTTCCTCAAAACCATCCAAAATTCCAGTGAGGAAATGAGTCAGCTCATCGATGACTTATTAGCCTATTCGCGGCTTGAACGACGAGAGTTCCAGACCGTTCGTCTCGAGCTTGAGCCACTCGTTTCGACAGTCGTTGAACAAAAGACGCGTGAATTAAATGGCAGCAGCAACGTTGAGTTCGTTGTGGATGTTAATGGCGCAAGTGTCGTTGCTGATAGTAATGGTCTTGCTCAATCTCTAAATAACTACCTCGATAACGCCGTTAAGTTCACTTCCCACGTGCCGCGACCATGCGTTGAGATCGGATGTGATGAAACTCCTGAGAAGGTGAAGTTGTGGGTGCGGGACAACGGCATTGGTTTTGACATGAAGTATCACGATCAGATTTTCGGCATCTTCCAGCGACTTAATTCGACAGACGATTACCCCGGAACAGGGGTTGGGCTTGCGATAGTTCGTAAAGCAATGGAGCGAATGGGTGGTCGTGCGTGGGCCGAAAGCGAACCAGGGCACGGTGCAACCTTCTATTTGGAGATCCCGAAAATGAACGATTCACCGGTGCGCGAATGAGTCAAACAATAAGTCCCATTCTGCTGGTCGAAGACCGACCGACAGATCTCGATCTTACTAAACGTGCGTTTGCACGCCAGAGGTTGCTGAACCCGATTCAAATAGCGCGGGACGGTGAAGAAGCTTTGACTTTTATCAGTCGGTGGCAAGCGGGTGAACCACTGCCGATTTTTATTCTTTTGGACCTCAAGTTGCCCAAAATTAGCGGTCTTGAGTTTTTGCGGCAATTAAAGGCCTATCCGGAGTTTTCAAGTATTCCTGTGATTGTTCTTACCACCTCACGTGAGGACAAGGACGTCGAAGAGGCTTACCGGCTTGGGTGCAACTCCTACATTGTGAAACCAGTGGAATTCAGCAAGTTCATGGAGGTGGCTTCACAAATCGAACTCTACTGGTGTGTTCTCAATACCGCTCCGAGATAGTAAATGCGAATCCTTTACGTCGAAGATAACCCGTCCGATGCAGACCTTACGCGGCGCGCGTTGCAAAAAACTGCCCCCTCAATCGATTTGGAGCTGACACCTACCATCGAAAGCGCGCTGACACGCCTCTCGCGCCTTTCTTCCGAACCACTCGATCTGGTGTTGACCGACATGAATCTTAAAGACGGCGATGGTTTATCGCTGTTGAGCCACATACGCGAAAGCGCGATGCCTGTGGCCGTTGTTGTTGTCACGGGTAGGGGGGACGAAGACACGGCTGTGGCAGCTCTGAAGGCTCGCGCTGATGACTACGTCGTCAAACAGAGGGACTACCTCGATCGGCTGCCGGCGATTCTTGAAAGTGCTCTGAATCATTTCCGTGTTGAGTCGGCACGCCGTACACGCCAGCTGAACGTGCTTTATGTCGAACAGCAGAGGATAGTCAGCGAAGAAACTCGTCATCACCTCGCGGTGAATGCCGATTACATACATCTCACTCATGTTTTGACGGCGAGGGAGGCGCTAAGCCTTTTGGAGGACCCTTCCTCGCATCTTTATGACGTCCTTCTGCTTGACTTGGAATTACCTGAGTTGAAGGCCTTTGACCTCCTGCGCGAGCTGCAGGGCCGTGACCTTCCCGTAGTTCTGGTTTGTAACCCAAGCAACGAAGAGCTGGCGAGCCAATGTCTGAAGCGTGGCGCGGCGAGCTACCTGATCAAGCGACCAGGTTATCTTTATCAATTACCATGGGAATTAGAAGACGCGCACTCAAAAGCAGAAATGGTCCGTCGGGAAGTGGCTTTGGCAGAGAGCGAAGCCCGCAACCGTGCAATCCTTAACGCGATTCCGGATTTGATGTTTCTGCAGAGTCGCGACGGTAGCTACTTGGACTACCACGCAATAGATCCCTCATCATTGCTGGTGCCGCCTGAAGTGTTCCTCGGGAAGAAGATCTCGGATGTGTTGCCGCCTGAACTAGCGCAGAAATTTCTCCTCTGTTTTGAGCAGACCTCGGATAAGCCAGTGCTTCTCGAATACGATCTTCCCATGTCCGGTGGCACTCGTTTTTTCGAAGCTTCGATGGTCAGATGCGACGATGACAAGATTCTGACGATTGTTCGAGATATTACTGACCGTCGGCACGCGGAAGGCGCGTTGCGCGAAAGCGAGGAACGTTTACGTTTAGCACAGCAGGCGGCCCGCGTGGGTACTTGGGAGTGGGACGTGCAAACCGGAGCGGCGGTTTGGTCAGACATGATCTGGAAATTGCTTGGCCTGGAACCGGATAATCAGCAACCTACCCTCGAGAGATTTTTAGAATTCATCCATCCCGATGATCGCGCCGGCGTCTGGGCCAGAGCCTCTCAAGCACTAGCTGATGGCGGGGATTACTACGACGAGTTCCGTATTGTCCAACGCAACGGCCACGTCCTGTGGTTATCTTCGAAGGGCCGCGTTATCCGATCACCGGATGGACGCGCTCAGAAAGTAATCGGCGTCAATATCGACATTACTGAGCTCAAGCTTGCCGAAGCGTCACTAAAGAATGCGCTTAGGGAAGTCCAACAGTTGAA
>DASSCG010000448.1:0-7706 GCA_035697925.1 Pyrinomonadaceae bacterium | reverse complement strand
GATAACCCGTTTCCTGCACAACCTGAAATACCGCGGCAGTGTGGTTAACCGTCTCCATCGTGAGGGCGCCGGTCGTACCGCCTTGATTAACTCAGCTATGCCCAGCCGCGCGGAGGCTCTTATGGATTCAACTGAGTGAGCAGCTTCCATGGGCCATATGCGCTTCTTCAGCCAATCAATGAGGCTCAAGTCGTCTGCCGCGCCGCGGAAGAGTGTCTGACAGAGATGGATGTGCGTCTGAACAAAGCCCGGAAGAACAGCACATCCAGTCGCGTCAATTGTAATGTTGGCACCGAGACTGAGTTCGTCTATCGCGGCGATATATCCCTTATCGATCGACAGATCTCCGTTTAGCACCGAATCGTGCCGATCCATCGTAATCAACGTACCGTTCCGAATAACAATCGAATCGTGCATGAAGTGTTGTTTGTTTCCCCGCATTCCGAGGATTATTGCGTTACAGACACAACTCAAACAATCGTTTCACAAGGTTATCGTAAGTAAGCGATAACCACCCAGCATAAGCCTGCTTGTCTAATACAGCCTTGGCCTAATTTATTCAGCTTGGCATTCGACCATTCGGTCGGTTTTGCGAGCTGAGAGCTTACAAACACGTACAAGGAGTAACACATGTCGAAACTATCGAGAGGAATCGGTGCGGCGATCCTCTGTCTGGGAATGGTTTTCTCAGCCAGCGTAATTATGGCAATGCAGGATCCGCCCATGAAACCGGGCAAGGAAGCCCAGAAAAAGGACACTGCCACGATTAGTGGAACAGTTACGGCGGTCACGGATACGTCATTAACGATTGTGGACGCTACGAAAGCCGAGCACACAGTCGGCATAACCAACGAAACGAAAGTAACGAAAGGTGGGAAGGATGCGGCACTGGCCGACGTGAAGGCGAACGATGTAGTCACGATCGAAGCAAAGAAAGGCGCCGACGAAGCATGGACGGCGCTCAAGATCGCTGTGCCTTAAACTAACTCACGCAGCGTTTGCAAAACCCGATGAGGAGTGGAACAGATGGTTTCACTCCTCATCTTTTCTTATGGGACTTCTATTTGGCGGCCTTGCCGGCGGCGGTGGAGGTTTCTTTCAACTCCGATGCCGCGGCTTTTACTGGTAACCCGAGCTTTGCCTTCACCTCGTTCTCGATCTTTTTCAGCAGTTCCGGATTCTCTTTCAATGACTGCTTAGCGTTTTCCCGGCCCTGCCCGAGACGGTCGCCTTTGTAGGAAAACCAGGCACCGCTTTTTTCGACGACTCGCTGCGCTGCTCCGAGGTCAAGCACGTCACCTTCTCGCGAGATACCTTCTCCGTACATTATGTCGAATTCACACTCACGGAAGGGTGGGGCAACTTTGTTCTTGACGACTTTTACCTTCGTGCGATTGCCTACCACCCGATCCCCATCTTTAAGGGCGCCAATGCGCCTAATGTCCAGCCTGACCGAGGAATAAAACTTAAGCGCCCGGCCACCGCTGGTGGTTTCGGGATTGCCAAACATTACTCCTATCTTCTCCCGAATCTGGTTGATAAAAATGAAGCAAGTATTCGACTGCGACACGATGGCGGTAAGTTTGCGCAGAGCTTGCGACATCAACCGAGCTTGTAAGCCAGGCAGCGAATCTCCCATCTCCCCGTCGAGTTCAGCGCGAGGTACCAATGCCGCAACGGAATCGATGACGATCACATCAACTCCGTTGGAACGCACTAGAGCTTCCGCAATTTCCAGCGCCTGTTCCCCCGAATCAGGTTGTGAGATAAGGAGCTGATCCACATCCACACCAAGCTTGCCGGAGTAGTCAGCGTCCATAGCGTGTTCGGCATCTATATAGGCTGCTACCCCTCCTGCCTTCTGGGCCTCTGCCACTATATGGAGTGCCAGCGTAGTTTTGCCTGAACTCTCCGGGCCGTATATTTCAATAATGCGACCACGCGGCACGCCCCCCACGCCCACAGCAATATCCAGACTCAGGGAGGTGGTTGAAATTGCCGGTACATCGGATATTTCGCGTTCACCCAGACGCATGATTGAGCCCTTGCCAAACTTCTTTTCAATATTTGAGAGCGCGGCTTCAACTGCCTTACCGCGATCCACACTTATTCGATCATCAGCCATGACATACATCTCTTTCTTCCGCTCCTTTTCTCAACAGTCATGTTTAGCAACTCCCCCAAAGAAATGGGAGCATAACACAGCTGACGCGAGAATGGAACAGTGTTTCACACTTGCAACAGTAAATATTCCGGAGGGTTGGAGACCCGAGATTACTTCTGCGTGCTACGGCAGCCCTCTCTGCGCCAGTCTGTCGGTGAGGCGGCACGCAATTTTCTAAAGCGGCTTAGTTCAAACTACCCTGGTTGTTATCCATTAGCTCTCGAACCGTGCGCTTCGTTCGTTGTTCGACCTGGTCGTAAAGGGAAGGAATTCCTCCCGCAGCCTCATCCCGAGAAAGACGCTCAATGCGCCACATCGGGAAAAATAGATCGCTAAGGCCGATAAACGGTTCGTCGTGCGAGACGGCCCGGACCCAATCTTCGAATGCATTCAAATCGAGACCGCGCAAGAATACTCCAGCCTCGCCGATCTCGTCGAGTATTCCCCAACATTTTTCGCGAGGGCTATGAAGCACGAGAATTACCGGATCCCCGGCTTTGATCCGCGCTCTATTAAGAATAGGATCGTTCATCGCTTAGACTCCCCTGGCACCAATAAGGGCACGCGCAAATTCGCCAACTCGCTGCACGGTACCCGGAGCGCCAGCGCAACGTTCAATCTCTGCCACAATCGCTGAGCCCACCACGGCCGCATCTGCAAACTCCCAGGTTCTGGCCACTTGTTCCGAAGTCGAGATGCCGAAACCAACTGCAACCGGGAGACTGGAGTAATGACGGAGGCGTTTAACCAGGTTCTTGGCTACGGCACTGATTTCCACTTGCTCACCAGTGACTCCAGCTCGTGATACCGCATAGATAAAGCCGGTCGCCTTTTTAGCAATCGCCAGCAAGCGTTCGTCGGTAGAAGTTGGTGCAACCAGAAAAATCAGATGGAGGTCATTTGACTTGAGCGCCCTTGCGAACTCATCTGATTCTTCAAGGGTTAGATCCGTGACCAGGATACCTTCAATCCCTGCGTCTTTTGCATCCCGAACAAGATTAATTAAACCATACTGAAGGAGGGGATTGTAATAACTGAATAGTATTATTGGGACATTCGTTCTTCGCCGGGACTTGGCCGCCGTTTCCAGCACCGCGGCTAAACCAAAGCCGTGCTTTAAAGCACGCTCAGAAGCTCTCTGGATAACCGGACCGTCAGCCATCGGATCGCTAAACGGCACACCGAGTTCAATAAGAGTAGCTCCCGCCTCTCCCAGTTCGACCAGGAGATCACAGGTTGTGTCCAGATCAGGATCGCCCGCGACAATAAAAGGAATGAAGCCTTTCTTCCCTTCCCGGCTGAGTTCGGAGAATACCTCGGCAATGCGATTCAACACAGGCCCCAAATTAGTTTTCGAGATTGAGAAGGAGAAGTCGGCAACAGCCTTTATTCATTCCCCAAAATGTGACTTCGGACTGTATCAACATCTTTATCACCGCGGCCCGAAAGGTTCACAATTATTGCGTCGTCACGCGACATTCCACTTGCGACGTTGATGGCATGGGCCACTGCATGAGCCGATTCGAGTGCTGGGATAATTCCCTCCAGCCTGGAAAGCGTTTGAAATGCATCGAGCGCCGCGCCGTCAGACGCGCTTACATATTCAACCCTGCCTGAATCGTGCAAGAAAGCGTGCTCAGGTCCAATCGAAGGGTAGTCGAGTCCAGCGGAAACCGAATGCGTGGCCGCAATTTGACCCGCCTGATCCTGCAAGACATAGCTAAGAGTACCCTGCAAGACTCCTGGCCGCCCTCCTGCCTCCTTGAACCGTGCTGCGTGCTCTCCTAACTCATTGCCCCGGCCGCCGGCTTCCACACCAATCATACGGACTCGGTCGTTGAGAAAAGGATAGAACAAACCTATCGAATTCGACCCACCACCGACGCATGCAAGTAACAAATCAGGCAACCGCCCATTTTGACTAAGAATTTGGCGTCGAGCTTCCCGGCCAATCACGGATTGAAATTCACGAACCATTAGTGGATAGGGATGAGGCCCCAGGGCGCTACCGAGCAAGTAGTAAGTGTCCGAAACATTGGTAACCCAGTCACGCAAAGCTTCGTTGATGGCATCCTTCAGTGTCCGCGAGCCGGCATTCACCTCTCGTACTTCGGCACCAAGTAACTGCATGCGAAAAACATTCAATGCTTGGCGACGCATATCTTCTGCGCCCATGTAAACCACGCAATTCAGACCAAAGAGTGCGCACACAGTAGCGGTAGCAACACCGTGCTGTCCGGCGCCGGTTTCAGCAATTACACGACTTTTGCCCATTCGTCGCGCCAGGAGTATTTGCCCGAGAGCATTATTGATTTTGTGAGAACCGGTGTGCGAAAGGTCTTCGCGTTTGAGAAATAGTTGCGCGCCTCCGGCGTGTTCAGTCAAACGCCTGGCATGAAATAGCGGCGTGGGTCTTCCTGAGTAGTCAGCTAGCAGCGAGTCCAACTCTTTCTGAAAGTGCTGATCGTCGCGAGCTTCGAGGTAAGAGGATGTGAGCTCGTCCAGCGGAGCCACCAGGGTTTCCGGAACAAACCGGCCTCCATAACGGCCCCAGTGACCTTGCTCATCAGGTTGTGAGTCTTCGTTACGCACGGCAAATAACCCCGGAGCTTTTTACTCTAACCGCGTCAAAAAAAGAAGACGATCCACGAAAGCACTCAAAGCGTCACAAACCTAAAACATTTCGTCGCTTCGTGTTGTTTCGTGGACCGTTCGGAGCTCGCTGCGAAATCTTCTACTCAGTTGGCCTTTAGATACTTGTCGAACCACTCCAGATTACTTTGCTTGGCCCTCAATACCATTTTTGGCTCGTTTGGCCCATGGGGCATACGGGGCAACACAATCATCCTTGTGGGCACGTTTCGCACCTTGAGCGCGTTGTAAAACTCATAGCCTTGAGAAATCGGCACGCGTTCGTCCGCCTCGCCGTGCTGAACCAGTGTCGGAGTTACCACTCCCTTCATGTGGAACATCGCTGAGTGAGCACGGTATATCTCCAGGTTTTCCCATGGCTGTTCTCCGAAATAGTCCGGAATGAAGCTGGGAATGTCGGCGGTCCCAATAAAGCTCATCAGATTTGTGACGCCGGCACCAACCGAGGCTGCTTTAAAGCGCTTCGTTTGAGTAACAATCCAGGACGTCATGAACCCGCCGTAGCTCCAACCCATCACGCCTAATCGTTCGGGATCGGCGACTCCCATCCTTATGACTTCATCCACGCCGGTCATCAGATCCTGATAATCTCCGCCGCCCCAATCTTTGATATTCGCGAAACGAAACTTTTGACCGTAACCGGAGGAACCTCGGGGATTGACGCGAAGCATGGCGTAACCACGCGTTGAAAATGCCTCGGTGGGATATACGCCACGACTTCCGGCTAGAAAGGACTGCGTAAATACTCCTGCCGGACCGCCATGAATTATGAGCAACAGCGGAACTCGCTTACCCGCTTGGTAATTAACCGGGTAGGTCAGCAGCCCTTCAACTTCCAACCCATCGGAGCTTTTCCACTTGATTACCTCGGTCTTACCTACCGTCAACTTAGGCAAGTCCGCATTTGCCCGGCTTACCTGCACCGGAGCAAAATTGGCCACTTGAGTGACATAAGCCTCAGGCGCTTTGTCGTTGGCCTGCAGGGTGAACCCAATAGTCGTCTGAGAGCGGTTGAGAGAGGGACCACCGATTACTTCGTTTCCCTTGTTGAGTTCCGAAATCGAGTTCGAATTGACATCCAGGTAATACAACCGCGAAACGGTTCCTTTGGTTTCTGCAAAGTAGATTCGCTTGCCATCAGCCGACCAGTCGATGACATTGGGCTGTGCATCAAAGGTCTCCGCCAGCAGTTTCACCGGTCCGCCAGCGTTAGGAACGATCGCCATTCGCCGATATCCCGCCCAACGAGGCGGATCGTCTGAGACCACAAGCAGGAGAGATTTACCATCGGGAGAATATTTTGGATTTGATTCGGCAGCGTTAGTGGCCGCAATTGTTTTTACTTCCCCGCTTCCCACGTTGACTGCCATCAAGTCTCCCGTGGTCCAATAGTCTGCTTTCGGCATCTTGGTGCGAGTGAAAGCGATTGTGCTGCCATCCGGTGCCCAATCGAAGTCGCTATCAACATTGTAATCGCCGGTCAGTTTCCGTGGCTCACGTTTTCCGTTGGCATCCTTCTCCAGATTTATCACGTGCAACCGATTCATCTTGATGTTCTCATCGACCCAACGTGAATCATCCTTGCCTTTCGCGCCTTTTTCTTCGTCCTCACTTTGGTTGTCGCGCATGAGAAAGGCGATCTGTTTGCCATTAGGCGACCAGGCGAAGTTGCCGACCGCAGTCTTTACGTCGGTTGTTTGCTCGGCTTCACCGCCGATCAGCCTGAGAACATACAAGTTACTCTTTCCGCTGCGGCTAGAAGTAAAGGCAATCATTCTGCCGTCCGGAGACCACTGAGGATTTTCGGAAGACTTTTCAGCAAAGGTTAATTGCAGGGGATCACTGCCATCGCTATTAGCTAACCAAATTTGCGACACGTACTCACTCTTCTCCGGTGTCATTACGGCCTGGCTGACCGTGTAAACAACCTTTCGGCCATCCGGCGAGACGCGGACAGATCCAATGTTCTTAACCTTCATTGCTAATTCAGGCGTCCAACCAGCATTTTCTTGCTGGGCTAACGCTGGGGGCGCAAAGAGCGCCACCAAAATCAGCCCAAGACTAAGCGTCAACGGCTGTAATCGTTTCATTGCCTAATCTCCTTGTATCTACTTAAGGGGAGTCAGACCCCGGGAAGGTTTTCCTGCATCAAAGGCGCGAGCGACACCCGGTTGCGTCCTTCGTTTTTCGCGACGTAGAGAGCCCTGTCACTCGCGGAATAAAGGGACCGTTCGGAATTTGCGTTGGCGGGACAGGCTGCTACACCAATACTGACACTGATATTTCCCACGCCCGGAATGGCTTGTTCAGCCAGAAGTGCTCGTAACCTCTCTGCTGCCCCAGTCGCTTTTCCTTCACCAATATTGGACAGGAGCAGAGCAAACTCTTCGCCACCTAAACGGGCTGCCGTGTCGTTATCCCTTGATACTGCCGAAAGCGTGTTGGCAACATGGCGGATAACAACGTCTCCTACCGGATGCCCGAACCGGTCATTGATCGCTTTCATGTGGTCGATATCCAGCAGAAGTAGTGCGCACGGTACACCGTAACGACGCCATCTTTCAACCTCACGATTAAGAGATACCCTGAAGCGTCGTCGATTTGCCAGGCCCGTCAAATGATCGAGATCCGCTTCGGAACGAAGCCTTTCCATGCTCTGCCTGATGGCCACTAATTGGCCGACTCGTAGCACCAGCAGCTCAACCTCTGCAGGAAGTTGAAAGTAATCAAACGCGCCTGTGGCCAGTGTTGATTGACGCCGGCTCAACCCCGGTACTTTGGCGCCCACCACGATCAATGGAATACCGTCCTCCGTTTGACCAAGCATACGAGCCAATTCTGCTGTCGAGATTCCCTTGATTGTTGAGCTAGCTATTACCACGTGTGGACG
>DASSCG010000447.1:0-3968 GCA_035697925.1 Pyrinomonadaceae bacterium | reverse complement strand
TTGATCCTGCCAACCGTTCTCAGGCCAAAAGTAAATCCATCCGATCCACTAAACACGAATTAACACGAAGTGTTTAGTGATATTTCTTGTTATTTCGTGGAGCGTTCTTCCTTTTTTGGGCCCAAACACGAATAGCTTCTTGAAGAGGTTGCGCGATCGTGTAGTCTAATGTATCAAGATCTAAACACTTGGAGGGGTGCGGTTCGGGGATAGGTTTAGGGCAACTTCGTTGATGCCATTCACCTCGATTCAGCCTTTAGTATAATCGCTCGTATCTACGCCACTTTTGATAAAGCAGGAGCACGCCTTGACTAACGGAAACCCCGTTAAAATCGGAATCATCGGCGCCGGCTTTGCCCGTACCACTCAGATCCCAGGTTTCCGGGATTGCATGGGTGCTCGCATTGTCGCGATTGCCAGCCGAAATCCTCAACACGCAGCCGATGTCGCTAAAGAATTTGAGATCGACCATGTCGCAAAGGATTGGCGTGAGCTGGTCGAGCGTGACGATGTCGATTTAGTTAGTGTTGTCACGCCACCTGCTACGCACATGGAAATGACCTTGGCGGCGTTAGAACATGGCAAGGCAGTGCTCTGCGAAAAACCCATGGCCATGAATGCCGATGAAGCGAGGCGCATGACAGAGAGTGCGGCAAAGGCAGGACGGCTGGCGCTAATCGATCATGAGCTCCGCTTCCTAAAGAGCCGGCGGATGATGCGCTCGATGATTAACAGCGGTGTAATCGGTCCGATACGTCATTGTAACTATGTCTTTCGTTCTGACTATCGCGGGGTCTTGGACCGTCCCTGGGATTGGTGGTCCGACGAAAATATGGGAGGAGGAACCCTTGGAGCGATTGGCTCCCACGTTATTGATTCGTTCCACTGGATGTTGAATACAAATGTAACCGCTGTGTCGTGCATGCTCAACTCACACATCGCAGCACGCCCGGACAAAACCACTGGATCAATGCGCCAGGTTACGTCCGACGACGAAGCCAAATTGCATTTCCGATTTGCTGACTCATCGCTAACTAAGAACGCTACCGGCGCTGCGGCTCTGTCGGTCGTGGAGTCAGGCAGCTATGAGAACCGTCTCGAGATTTACGGAACTACCGGCGCCCTAATGGTCCAGGAAACTGGTGAGCTCTGGCATTCGCCAGCAGGGTCGGGGGCTTGGCGACCTGTTCAGGCGCACCAGGATCCAATGGCCCCCGGAATGCGCCCGGCAAGTTGGTCAAGGGGGTTCACGAATTTCGCATGCGACATTGTGGAAGCTCTGCGCGAAGGTAGCCAAACGGTGGACGGTGCAGCGAGTTTTGAAGACGGTTACAGGGTTCAGTTGGTACTGGATGCTGCGCGAGCATCGAATAGGACCGGATGCTGGGCCAAGGTAGAGTGAGGGTTAAGAAGGTTTCATTTGTCATTTGTCATTTCTCATTTGGCCGCCTTTTCGACGCGTAGCGGCGGCACGAATTTAGCCCGGTCTTTCAAGGCCGGGAAAGCAAGCCAATAACTGTTTTCGTCGCGTCAGCGACGGCAGACTGATTCAATCGTCGCTAACGCGACGAGGGTGTGTGGAGGTGTTTGGACCCGGCCTTGAAAGACCGGGCTAAATTCACGCCGCCGCTACGCGTCGAAGAAAATGACCAATGAGAAATGTCCGCGCCAGCGCTAAAGCTAAGTCTCGCCGCATCCGTGTCGGTGTCGACACGGGCGGAACATTTACAGATTTCGTTTTTGAACTCTCTAACCGCATCCAAGTTTTCAAACTTCCTTCCACGCCTGCCGATCCTTCGGAGGCGATCGTTGCGGGACTGAATCGCATCGCGGACCTTACCGGCACAAAGCTGCAAAATATCGAAGTCGTCCATGGGACCACGGTGGGCACAAATGCGTTGCTCCAACGACGCGGAGCTCGTGCGGCCCTCATCACCACCGAGGGCTTTGAAGATGTCCTGGCGATAGGCAGGCAGGCGCGACCAGAACTCTATAACCTTGACGCTATTCGGCCGCCGACGCTTGTGCCCGAGAGTCTGCGATTTGGTGTCAGCGAGCGGGTTGCCTCATCGGGCGAAGTGCTGACCGCATTGGAAGATGATCAACTCGAGCAACTTGTCACTCAGTTAGAAGCTGCTAACGTGGAGTCGATTGCCGTCGCACTTCTTTTTTCATTCGTGCATCCCGAACATGAAAAACGCGTCGCACGGGCTGTCTCGTCTCTAAAAGTGCCCGTTTCGGTTTCTCACCAGATCTTGCCCGAGTACCGGGAGTATGAACGCACTTCGACAGTCACGATTAACGCCTACCTCCAACCGCTGATGGGTTCCTATCTGAGGAAGCTTGCCGCCCATGCTCCCAAACTTCGTGTGATGCAATCGTCTGGCGGAAGCATTTCAGCGGCAGCTGCTGCGGATGAACCTGTGCGCACTATTCTTTCGGGACCTGCAGGAGGTGTGGTTGGAGCCCTGCGTTCTGCGAGGTCGGCGGGTCTCGAAAACGTTATCACTTTTGATATGGGAGGCACTTCAACGGACGTGGCCCTCTGCGATCGAAACGGTTTCCGGATGACCAATGAAGCGCTGGTCGCAGGTCTGCCGGTAGCAGTTTCGGTTTTGGACATTCACACCGTCGGCGCAGGCGGTGGCTCAATTGCCCGCGTTGATGAAGGTGGATCTTTGCGCGTCGGCCCAGAATCAGCGGGAGCTGATCCAGGTCCAGCCGCGTACGGTCGTTCGATGCTGCCCACAGTAACGGACGCACATGTATTCTTGGGCCACTTCGGTGGAACAGGTCTGTTGGGAGGAGAGTTTCCACTCGACGAGAAAAGATCGCGAGAGTCAATCTCCAATCTTGCAACTGAGATGTCTAAAGTCGCCGGCAGAAAAGTCAGCAATATTGCCGCCGCCCAGGGAGTTGTTTCGGTCGCAAATACAAACATGGAAAGGGCGCTCAGAACCATCTCAGTGGAGCGTGGTTACGACCCGCGGGACTTCGTTCTACTTCCCTTTGGCGGAGCTGGTGGGCTTCATGCTGTCGACCTGGCAAAAGCGCTACGCATTCCTCGAGTGATTGCTCCAACCGCCGCCGGCGCACTGTCAGCGATCGGTGTAGTTACCGCTGACGTGGTTAAGGACCTCAGTCGCACAGTCATGTTCGAAGTTGGACCAGGCATCGAAAAGGAGCTGGCAAACGCTTTTAGAGAACTTGAGCTGGCCGCGAGCGCCGCGCTTCACAAGGAAGGATTTCCGGAATCGAAACAACGAAGCAAAAGGTCGCTGGCAGCGCGTTACAAAGGTCAGTCTTTCGAACTGATCATCGACTTAACAAAAGGCGGGGCGGAAAGTATTGCTAAGACTTTTCATCGCGCGCACCGTGCTCGATATGGCTACGCGCAGGAGTCGGATGTGATTGAAATCGTTAGCACTAAGTTGAGGGCGATTGGTGAGGTGGAGAAGTTTAGCAAACCTCGTCTCTCGAACTCGAAAAGGAGAGCCTCGGCAAGAGCACATACATCGCGAGTCGTTTACTTCGATGGTGTGAAATACAGCGCGGGGATCTACCGACGGGAAGATTTGATTGCGGGAATGAAACTGAAAGCGCCTTGCATCGTGACTGAGTATTCGGCAACAACGCTGATTCCACCTGGCGCCCAAGCCAGCATTGATCGCTACGGCAATCTGATTGTTGTTACAGGCTAGGGGTTAACTGGAAGTCAGGGTTAATTGCGGGTTAGGGATTAATGACAAGTTAGGGCTATTGCAAGTTAGGAAGGGGACCCTGTCCCCGCCACAGTTTGATAGGCATCAACCCAAGAGCGAGTCCAAGTGGTCTTTATTCTCATTAGCAAAAAGAGCGGGGACATGGTCCCCTTCCTGACCTGCAAATCTGTCGCCCTTGAGACTAATCACTTAGATTGAGTCTGTAGTGAATAACAAATGAAGAAGTTCGACCCAATTACTCTGGAA
>DASSCG010000446.1:0-3279 GCA_035697925.1 Pyrinomonadaceae bacterium | reverse complement strand
AAATGGGGCTGTCAATCCACATTGTTTTTGGGCGACGACGAGGACATGGTGAAGCTTGCAGCGGAGAGCGGTTGCGTGTCGGTGTTCGTCGGAATGGAATCACTTGACGAAGGTGCGTTGGAAGAGACCAACAAGCCCTTTAACCGAGTGGAGAAGTTCGCGCAAGAGATCAAAATGTTTCATGATCACGGTATTATGGTGAATCCGGGGATCGTCTTCGGTTTCGATCACGATGACGAATCGGTGTTCGAGCGGGCCGTGGAATTTCTCACCAAAAACCAGGTGGAATTGGCATATTTCAACGTGCTGACACCGTTGCCGGGGACGGCGCTCTTTGATCGCTACACTGCAGCCGGCCGCATTTTCGATCACGACTGGGGCCACTATGACGGGAAGCATGTCGTGTACCGTCCCAGTCGGATGACGCCCGAGCGTTTACAAGAGGGATTTTATTGGGCGAACCATCAGTTCTATTCCTTGCCCTCCATTTGGAAACGCCTTTCAGGCACCAGTCAGCGGTTTGTCCCACGACTGCTCATGAATCGGGAGTTTCGTAAGTTAGTGAAACGATCATGTCCGCCGGGGGCCTTATCGGTGGTCTCCACAGCTCTCAAAATATTGCAGGCGAAGCTGCCGACGTTACAAGCCGGACATCTTATTCCGAACGCCTTGCATGTGATGAAAGAGAAGAACAAGGAAAGTGAAGCCTCGGGGACCGGAGATCGCTGGTTGAGCATTAAGGCAAAACAGCATGATCAATTTGCGGCTCTGTTTGTAGATCTTGAGGGAACGTTGGATCAGGCGACCACGAAAGAATTGGTCAAGCGCATCACGGAGGCGGCGAAGCGTGCGAAACTCGACATCATCATCAATTTTGAGCATCTGAAGGATGCGACACCAGAAGCCCTGCGAGCCCTGGGCAATAGTGAGTTATGGCAAGGCGTGGTGCCGTACGCCAAGATACGTTACCGAAAGTTCAAGTCCGCGTTCGAGTCATCGCTTGCGGACCTCTCCAGCAATCTACTGTATGAGGACGATTCCCAATTCAGAAGCGAAGGGCCTGTGGTTAGTTGAACAATCGCACAGCCGTCGTGACTGCGAAGCCGCCTTGGCCATCCACAATCAGGCGCAATTGACCCCTTTGACTGAGATAGCACAAGGTGTAAAAAACCTCTCGCAAGGTTAACTCCGGAGTGAGTTTGGCCACGTCCTCTATGCGAGCAGTGGGAGCCATGGCTATCACGTTAAGGATGTGGTCTATGATGCTGTTATCCGGTTTCATGCTGTGGCAAAGCCATTGACTTTTTTTTGGTGCGCTTCTTCAACTGTTCGAATATCCAGTATGCCGCCTAGCGCGATATCGGGACAAGGATGGTCGCGGTGGTCCCTTGCTTGGGTGCCGACTTAAAATCGAACTGACCGTTCATGGCTTTCATTCTCTCCCGGATCGTCTGAAGACCGAACCTCGACGACATGGAAGGGTCAGCGCCGGCAGCGAGTGCCTCTGCGGAAGCTTTGACATCGAAGCCGCCCTTATCTCGCACGACAATCTGCAGGAGCCCCTTTGCACAGCTCATGTAAATCGTCGCCTGCTTGACATCAGTATGCTTCACGGTGTTGATCAGCAGTTCTCGCACGGATCGAAAGAGCAGTGTCGCGCCGCTTTCCGACAGAGGTAAGTCCTCCACCTCACCGGTTTCAATTGACACCTCCAGACCATACCGCTTCATCTCAGTTGCAAGCGACCGGATGCCTGCCGTCAGTCCCCCCCGTTCCTTCAAGACGGGAGGATTCAATTCGGCTATGAGAGTCCGGCAATACTTCAGGGCCTGGCTCAGCACGCCTTCGAGGTCTCGGACCATCTCATCGCCTTTCGGAGGTAATGTGATGTGCTTCAGCTGTCCTACTTTCATGTGCCCTAACACCAGCAATTGTGCGAGATAGTCGTGCAACTCCGCCGCCACCTGCTTACGTTCACGCTCCTCAACCAGATTGAGCTGCGCCGACAATAACTGCACATTCTCCTGAGAACGTTCCAAGGCCCTACTTCGTTCGGCCATTTGTCGTTGCAGTGTTGTGTGTCGTTGCTGGAGGGGTGTTTGCAGAACCTCATCAGTGCTGAGCCGCCTGTCCGGAGCTCCACGCCGCCTTTCTTCCGCCGCTACGTGTGTTGCTGTCTCGTTCACTTGCGCTCGGTTCATTTGATTGCCCCTCCACGAGAGAAAAAACGTTGAGAGATAACTCTCAAGATGTCGTATCAGATCTCAGATGTTAGGGCAGTGCTATGAGGCAAACTGTTCAGAATTGATCAGTCCGGTCATCTCTTGCCTGCGACCACGCTGCACCGGGATAGGAAAAACAAGGCTGTGTTTCTGTAGTTTCTCAAGGGGGTAGGTTGTCTAAGAGAGAGGGAAAACACTCTGAGGTAGGAGCCGTGGTCGTTCACCATGTGTAACGAAAGACGGCGTGACTGCAGTCGGGATAAGAGAGAGGGCTTAAATCGGTGCGATTTTTTTGCACATATCGGCAATCTGGCGCTGGACACTCGGACGCATTTTGGTGAAAGCCAACCCAAATTCGCGATGACCACTCCACTGGACTGTAGCTTCTTCAACGGTAAAAGGATTTCCTTCCTGAGGATAGATCCAGCACTCGAGTGTGGTGCCAAGAGGAACTCCCACGGGACTGGAGATGCGGCAGCCCGAGGGCGAAAGGTCTCTGAGTTCGCCCTCGCCACCGACGATCTGGCTTTTCGAAGAAAATTGACTGGAGAGCTGGACGGTGACGCGACCATGACGGCGTTTCTCTTTTCGAACGTTCACCCCCGGACATGAGCGATTGATTGACCTTGGCGAACTTCCGCGGTTCACCACGGTTCGGTGTTTCGACCACTTTTGAAAAAGCGCGGACGGACCGGTACTCCACCGAGGCAGCTCGATCGTTTCTCTATAGGCGGCAAGTTTTTGCCACGTCTGGTTTACCAAGGAAGTCAGCTGGGGTTTCAGTTGTCGCCAGAGGTTCGCGGCATCTCCGTCCTGATCAACGGGCGATTGCGGTGTAGGTCCTGGATCAAACGGATTCGAACTCAATTCTTCAATTCGGGCATCGATGTCCTGAAAATGTGGATTCTCTCGTCGAATGCGACGATAGACTACGAGGGCTTCGAAATCTCGATTCAGCGATTCTAAAGTTTGGCCGAGCATATACAGGACGTGCACGCGTTCTCTGGCAGAAAAAGCACCTGTTTCCAATGCCTGACGAAAGGCCGTGACCGCTTCA
>DASSCG010000445.1:0-14260 GCA_035697925.1 Pyrinomonadaceae bacterium | reverse complement strand
AAGTCTGCCGGCGAGTCTTCAATTCTCTTAATGATGGTGCCTTCGGAAAAACCCGCCTCGACCAGCTGAATTATCGACTCGTTAGTAAGGGTGGGAGTCTTTTCAAGTTTTGGCACTGCCGAGCCTGACTCGGATGGTGGACGAATGATTCGCACCGTGGCGCTTCCCGTAGTTCTGGTGTCACCCTCGTTAGATCCGCTCATTCCTCTTCCGCTGGTGCGGCCTTTCGACCCTCCACTCGATCCGAAGATATCAGACTCAGCATCACCACCGTTGTCCTTACCCCTACCACTTCTTTTAAAGAAAGAGTCGTCGTCACTCCACTCGTCATCCGATTCAAAGGAGTCATTCAACGCCAGCATTGTCATGATGATGTTTTCGGTGACTCCGTTTCGCTTTAGTTCGATCAAGCGATCCGGCTCGAGGTTGAAGTGGTTGGGCCTGCTGCGAATGATCGCAATCACCGTCTTTTCCTTGAAGCCAGCCCGTACCAGTTTAACCACGGCAGCGTTATCCAGAGGCGTTTCCGTCCGTTGCTGGCCAAAAACTGAGGAGGCACAAAAAAGCCCGCACAGCGCGAGTACGGGTATGGCTCTTGAGAATTGGATTTTCATGGGTTTAGATTTTACACCCAGGGGCAAAGTCCGAACGAGCCTTTTGGTTCAATTTCCACCCACGGTAGTGCCGTTTGCGGGACGAACGGACGTTTTCACCTGCCGGTAACGATAACCAACTCGTTTTACGTAATTCCGCGTTTCGCGGTAAGGGGGTACGCGGCCACCGAACTTTGCTACCGCGCCCTCGCCTGCGTTGTAACTGGCCAGAACCAGGTCCACACGACCATTGAAACGCTGCAGGAGCTGTTTCAAGTAGCGGGTGCCGCCAGCGATGTTTTGGGCCGGATCAAATGGCCGGCGGACGCCGAATCTTGCCCCTGTCCCCGGCATTAATTGCATTAGGCCTCGCGCGCCTTTTGGCGACTGCGCGTAAACATTGAAATGTGATTCCTGTTCCATCACACAGAAGATCAAATAGGGATCAACACCATGTCTCGCGCCATTTTGTCGAATCAACGCATCAATCTTCGGGCGCCCAGTACTCCAGCCACGTGGTCTCTTGGATTCAGCCAGGGTTTCCAGAGATTCCCGTTCGATATGATCGATACGGCTACGTTCGATAAAGATTGAAAGCGAGCCTCTTGAATACCAAACGCCAGCAGTAGACTCGGTTGCGGAATCAGCTTCGACTCGCGCCCCGCCCTTCAGGTGAATCCAAACTGCTTGTTGCAGGGTTGTAGTTTCAGTCGGAACTGTGTCCGTTAGTTTGGCGACCTGTTCCAGAGGTTTCTTGGACGCGGAACCGCGCTGAATAGCCTTCACGCGCTCCTTTGGTAACAGGTGAGTAATTCCGCCTTGCTTGTACCAGACTCCCTGTTCACTCTCCCAAGCGTCATCGACAGTCTTGTAGGTCCCATCGCTGAGTTTGAGGCGCACTTCGCCTTCGACGAGTTCAGCTTGCTGATCTTTATCCGCTTGGGATTGAGCGGCCTTCGAGTGTCGTCGGGAACGCTTCTTAGCGTGCGCAGTAGTAAAAAGGCTGATGCAGAGCAACAGAGCTATGCAGAGCGAAAACAGTCGCAAGAGGGTTAGCTTTTGGGTCATCGGGCTCCAGACGGTGCAATTGATAACTCTCTCTTTGCCTTTACAGTTCCAGCGGATCGTCGTGGTTTCGCTCGATCATAGTTTCCTGTGTCCTGACCGGCGCAAACGTATGCGAAGCGCCGAAGTAGTTGCGCCACGCAACATCCAGAACGTGCGGACTTAACTCAAGTGGCTGCCCTTCGAAGAGACAAATATCGGTGACTCGGTCCAGAAGATCGCGAGGCTCGCAACCTTTCATCTGCCGGCGCTCAATCCGGTATTTGTTTACGAGGTGGTCCAGGATCGCCTGCTCGCATTTGATGCCTCGTGTATAAGCGGCTCGCTTAAAGATTTCTGACCACGCCGCGGGTGTAGGCGGCTCAACGCGTGCCCGGTAACCCATGCGTCTTAAGAATGCCTGATCAGCGAGGTCCTTTTCGTCGAGGTTGGTAGAAAACACCACCAGCTGCTCGAAAGGGACTTCGATCTTTTTACCGGTGTGCAGCGCGAGATAATCAACGCGCCGCTCGAGGGGAACGATCCAGCGATTTAGCAGGTCCTGAGGAGCCACTCGTTGCCGGCCAAAGTCATCAATGACGAGAGTTCCGCCATTAGATTTCATTTGGAACGGAGCTTCGTAGAACTTTGCCGCGTCGCTCCAGGTCAGGTCCGCATTCTCGAGAGTCAACTCACCACCGACGATAACTAATGGTCGCTTGATCAGAGCCCAGCGCCGATCAAATTCCCCCGCTGGTTCCTGTTCGGGAGCCAAGCGGTGGCAGTGTGAATCGAACACTCGAATGATTTGTCCATCTATCTCGACGGCGTACGGAATCCAGATAGCTCCTGGGAGAGCCCCGTTGATCCGCTCGGCTACTGCGGTTTTTCCTGTGCCGGGTAGACCCGTAAGGAAAAGAGATCTTCTTGAGTTGATAACGCAACCTAACGTTTGCAGCAGCGATTCCGGTAGGACCAAATCGTGAAACGCAGAACGCGCTGTTTCCATCGAGGCCGGATCAGACGGGATCGATTGCAGGCGCATCATGTGTGTGTAGTCGGCCAGTGAAACGGGTGCCGGGCCAACATAACCGCACGCGTTGAGCAAGCGGGTGAGACGATCCCAACCGTGATCAAGCATCGCATACCGTGTCGATCCGAGGGTGGCCTGAACCTTAACCTCAATTAACTTTTCACGATAAAGCTTTTGGAGTATGTCCTCAGTCAGGCTACGAGGAAGATGAAGTCGCTCCGCAATCGCAGACGTCGTCGGTTCGGGAACCATGGCAACGTGCTTAAGCGCCAGGTCGCAGAGAAAGCCCTCTCCGACTCCCGTCTCTGAAAGCTCCTCAGGCATCGGGGGCCCCATGCTTTCAACTTCAGCGCGCGACAATATGGCGGTTTGCGAAATCATCTTTTCCTCTTTTCACCCTACAGAATCTTACTTGCCACTGACTGCGACATTCGCCTCGGCTGAGATAGCAGCCAGAGCGTTTTTCGCCGTCTCAGACTCTTCGATCCGGCCCACCCGTTTGTACAGATCGGCCAGACGTCTTAAAGCAATGGTGGAACGGGGATCGACCCGACGTGCGTCTTCGTAGTATTTGATCGCATCTTCTTCGCGACCGAATCTTTCAAGCATCTTGGCTATATTAAGATTGCCGGTGAGTTCGCCTCCGGCGCGCGCGAAGTTCTTGTATGCTTCTTCAAACTTCCCGACGCGGCAAAGTGCCAGGCCGAGGTTATTGAGAATGCGTTCGTCGCGGGGCGCCAACTTCACCGCTCGTTTTAAGCGATCAATGGCCGCTCGATAGTGACCATTCTGGTAAAGAGAGAATCCAAGGTTATTCAGAGTCTGCGCGTCGTCGGGCTCAACCTTGACGGCGCGTTCGTAAGAATCTTTGGCTCGATCTTGGAGGCCTTTTTGTGTGTACGCGACTCCAAGGAGATTGTGAGCTTCGCCCAGTTTTCGATCCAAAGAGGCAGCCGTGGACAACTCTGCGATTGCTTCATTGAGCCGGCCTTCCTGCAGGAAGGTACGACCTGACTCGAGATGTTCTTTAGCCGTCGCTGACGAGGAAAGCCTCGGCGCGTCTGGATAACGACTGTCGTCCACTCTAGAGACGCCGACGCTTTCAAACTTCTCAGCGTCACTCTCGCTCATACGTTGGAGCCTGTTATCTTTGCCCTTAAACAGCCGGCCAAAGGCCTTAAAGGGAGCCGCCAAAATGCGCGCGACTTTATTGCCACCCTTCTTCTTAACCACTTCGCCGCCCTCTTCAGATACTTCTTCACCGGCGAACGTGCCTGAATCCTCGATCAGGTTGGCATCGGGATCACCGTCTCGTTCAAGCGTGGTGGCACTCCACATCGCCGTCACGGCTGCGGTGAGTATGAATGCGATAAGGATGGCTATCAGTCTTCGTTTTTTCATGGCCAACTCCTTTACATCTTGCTGAAAGTGTCAATCAGTTGGAGGGCTGCTGGGCCAAGAAGGGCTATGAACAAAGTCGGAAACAGAAAACATGCGAGAGGAAACAGTAATTTCACGGCGGCCTTTTGGGCGGCCTGCTCTGCGCGCTGACGTCGTTTGGTTCTCAATGAATCCGAGAACGCTCTGATGGCGCGAGTGATTGAGGTACCGAATTTATCTGTCTGGATAAGCATGGCAACGAGACTGCGCAGATCGTCAACGCCGGTTCTCTCTGCCAGGTTGCGCAGGGCTTCTTCGCGATCGCGTCCGACGCGCATTTCCAGGTTGGCCATTTCGAATTCTTCGCTGATGTCCGGATGCACTTCTTTGAGCTCAGAGCTCACTTTCACCATTGCAGCGTTCAATCCCAAACCTGCTTCAATCGAAATAACCATCAGATCGAGCGCATCAGCCAGGCCCCAACGAACGAGCAGTTGGCGTTTGGCAACCATTCGCTTCAGCGCAAATCGGGGGAGGAAGAAACCAATAACGAAGGCGAACAGAATAAAGAGCACAGCGTCACCCAAAGGCCTTGCCGTAGCGGCACAAACAAGCGCCACCAATCCTGGCATTCCCGCAAGTGAGGCCAACTGAACTGCACGATAGACGATAGGCGCGCCAGGAGATCTGAATCCAGCGGTCATCAACTGCTTTTGCAGTTTCCTCGCTTCTTTCGCCGATGGTGGCAAGAGTTTGCTGAGCGGTGAAGCAAGGCGCTGCGCCAGTTCAGCTGCCGAATTATCGTCTTCCAGAGATAGAGAGCTGTTAGGGTTGGGCGTTCTTTCGCCCAGCCTCTTCAAACGCTCAGTGGAAGCGCTCTGGGGGCGGTACATCAGCCAGTAAATGCCCAGCATCCCGAGAGAGATACAGATGAAGGTTGAGATTGTGATTATCAGCAGCATGATCTTTGATTTGTCCGTTGTCCGTTGTCCGTTGTCAGTTCGTAGCCATTCTGTCCGTGATCGACTTTTCTACTGACCACTGACAACTGACCATGAACCATTAAATCTTTATGTCCAAAATCTTCCGCACGATCAGCATGCCCGTTATTTGCAGAAACATTGCTGCCGCGATCAGGTAATGACCCCGCGTATCTTTCCAGAGAATGGCCATGTACTCGGGATTCATTATGGTGATGACAATCGTGACGAATATCGGTAAGCCGCAGAGCAGCCAGGCTGACATTCGAGAGCTGGTAGTAAGAGTTTTCAAGTCCCCCATGATGCGGAAACGCTCACGGATTGTGTAAGACACTTTTTCCAGAATTTCAGCCAGGTTGCCACCGGTCTCACGCTGAATCATCACCGCGGTGACGCACATACGGAGGTCAAGCAGTGGTACTCGCTGCGTAAGATTCTCCATTGCCAGCTTCAGAGAAAGACCCAGGTTCTGTTCTTCGTAAGCCTTGCGAAACTCGCCCGAAATCGGTTCCGGCATCTCTGCTGACACCATATGAAGTGCTTCAGAGAAAGCATGACCGGCCGAAAGAGCGCGACTCATTAGATCCAGCGCATCCGGCAAACTGGCGAGGAATGCTTCGAAGCGCTTTTTGCGTTTCCACCACACGTGCATAAACGGAAGCATCGCGGCCGCTATTCCAGCTCCCAGCATTATGAGAATGGAAATAGTGATCACGGATACGGCCAGCGCCGCGAGCATGCCGGCCATCGCGGAGAACATCACCAGGCGGGATGGCGTGACATGAAGGTCAGCCTGGTCCAGCATCATTTTCAAGTGCAGCGCTGCTTGAAGACGAACCAGAGAGCGGTTGATCCAGGGGATCTCACTCATCAGTTCGTTGCGCGCGAGCACAACTTCAATGTCTTCTGTGTGTGCCGAATGCAGCAGGGCTTCTGAAAGCCGGTTCCTAAGACGGGCACGCTTCGCGTCGGTTCCCATCGTGGCCAGCAGGTAGGCGCCCAGAACCAGGAAAAGCCCAAACACAAAAACTAGAAATGAGATCAGCATCTGATTTTATAGCTCCTCAAAGAAGACTCGGGGCAGCTGCATACCGGCGGCCTTGAGGCGTTCGGCAAAGCGTGGGCGAATCCCTGTGGGCCGGAAGCGGCCGACGACCTGACCCTGCGGATCCACACCGGTACGTTCGAACAAGAAGATTTCCTGCATCGTGATCGTCTCGCCTTCCATTCCGGTAATCTCGGCGATTGATGTCAGACGTCGGGTACCGTCCGATAGACGCGCCACCTGGACCACGAGATCAAGGGCCGACGCCATTTGCTGTCGCATAGCGCGATCAGACAAACGCATGCCGGTCATCTGGATCATGGTTTCCAAACGAGACAGAGCATCGCGAGGGGTGTTTGCGTGGACGGTAGTTAAACTGCCGTCATGACCAGTGTTCATGGCCTGCAACATGTCGATCGCCTCGCCGCCGCGTACCTCACCGATCACGATGCGGTCGGGACGCATACGCAACGCATTCTTCACCAGGTCTCGCTGAGTAACTTCACCGCGGCCTTCAATATTCGGCGGTCGCGTTTCCAAACGAACCACGTGCGGCTGTTGAAGCTGCAACTCTGCAGAGTCTTCAATGGTAACGATGCGCTCGTCTTCCGGAATGTAGGCTGAGAGCGCGTTTAGCAGAGTAGTTTTTCCGGCGCCAGTACCTCCGGAAATCAACACGTTGAGTCTCGCCGTCACGCACATTTGCAACATGTCGGCGATGTCTCGGGTGAGGGCCTTATTCTCGATTAGCATATTCATCCGCAGTGGCTCGGCGCCAAAACGACGAATGGAGAGAACTGGCCCATCTATGGAAAGTGGGGGAATGATCGCATTCACGCGCGAGCCATCTTTAAGGCGCGCATCGACCATGGGAGATGATTCATCAATACGACGACCCACCGAGGAGACGATGCGTTCGATAACGCGCATCAAGTGTTCATCGTCCTTGAAAGCTACGTTCGTAATTTCCAGTTTTCCCCGGCGCTCGATGTAAATCTTTCGGAATGAATTGACGAGGATGTCAGAGATGGTGGAGTCAGCCAGCAATGGCTCGAGAGGACCGAGGCCAAAGAGTTCGTGCTGAACATCATTAACCAGCCGCTCGCGTTCCGAGGCAGACAATGGCATTGCTTCCTGGGCCAAAACGCTTTCGGCGAGTCTGGATACCTCAGCGTGAACCTGGTCCGGAGTAAGCGTGTTCAGCTTGGTCAAATCCATTCGATTGATCAGGGCCCGGTGGAGCCGCGACTTCATCTCTTGAAATGAATGCTGACCGCTGCCATCAGCCCCGTTCCCGGGACCAGTGATCGTCTCTTTTATTAGTCTCTCTCGCAGTGCCATATGAATTTAACCAATCGCTATTCCAGAATTAGGACTTCTCCAAAGAGGTTTGCAGGTTGAATTGACTTTGAGCGGACTCACGCTTGAATAAGGAGTCCCATATATTGCGTCTTGGTTGCGGCTCAATTCCTACGTGAACAGCTCCACTCGTCAGCACGCCGGCAATTCGTTTGATTTCCAGCGCGATCTTGGAGCTCGCATCAGCTTGGACCAGTGGTTGGCCCAGGTTGATTGAAGTCACCGCGGTCTGGTAATCACTGGGCACATAACCAATGACTGGCTCACCCAGGAATTTTTCCACCTGACGCAGATCAAGATCGATCTGCTTGCTCCAACGGTTAACTAGAATGCGTATCTTTGAACGGGGATAGCCGAGTCTGTCGAAGATCTCGAGCGCGCGCTGCGTGCTGCGGATAGCAGGAATATCAAGGGTCAGAACGAGTACGATCTCGTCGGATTGATCCAGAGCTGCCAGAGTGATCGAATCAAAAGTATGCTGCGGATCCAGGACGACAAAGTCGTACATCTCACGAAGTTTTCGCAGCACATCGAAGACGTGCTCGGGCTCGATCTCATCGGCAGAGTCGGCCTCTTTGGGAGCGGCCAATAGCGCAACGTTGGATGAGTAAGGCGTCATGAAACTGGTGATCAAAGCCTCGTCGAGCCGAGCGCGGTTTTCCGCCATATCGGCAAACGAATATTTTGGAGTGACACCGAGAAAGAGCGGCAAGTCGCCCGCTTGCAGATTGAGATCGACCAACACAGTACGGGCCGCAGTTGCCACAGCCAGGTTGGTCGCGATGAAGGAAGTACCGCAGCCACCCTTGCTGGAAAACACTGCAATCATCTTGCCTTTCCTCTTCGGCGCTTCGGTTTGACCAGCGCTGAACTCGGATACGCGATCCAGCACTGTTTTAAGTTCCTGAGCGCTGATTGGTATCTGCAGAAATTCCCGAGCCCCCGACCTCAAGCTTTGCAACAGCAAATCGGGTGAAAGGTTATTAGCGGCGGAGATGATCGCCATTTTCGGCATTTCAGAGCTGAGGCGCTTGATGAATCTGAGTGCCTGTTCTGACTCGGGGCCCAGGGAAACGATAGCTACCATTGGCTTGAGGCGAACGATCTCCTCATGCAGCTGATCAGCGTCATTTCCACCTGCGAGTAATTGCACACGTTTGTCGGCCGACAGTGCGGTACGGATTTCCTTGAAGTTATCAAGGCCGGTGCTGAGGACTACTGTGGTAAGTGGTTGGGTCATTGGTTGCTCTAGACCTTTGTTCGTGGAGATTCAAAGCGCCGAAGTGCTTTGGTTTGGGCAGTGGTTCAAGGAATGGTGCCAGCGTTCTCACCAGTGAGAGTCGTGTTGTAATCCGGCATCGAAATACTCGTGCCAATAAAAGGAATGACAAATTCGAACTTATAGTCGGTAACCGTAACTGATACCGTTCCCGAACCAACGCCGAAGTTCGTGTACGTCACATTCAAATTGGCGGGAGCGAGGCCGTTGATCATCGCTTGTGAACCGCCGGCCGGATTTCCATAGATGGCCACGTTTCGGATCGCCGTAATGCTAGGGCCAACATTCGTCCCAGTGGTTTTTGCGCCTGCGGGACTGCTGGCGGGTTGATTTACAGCGTATCGAGCTGCGCGGCGCGCAGCATCCGCCAAGGCATTGTGCGTCCAAAGAGCCCGGCCAAACTCGATGACGGCAAACATGGCCGTTACGAAGACCGTCGCCGCAATGGCAAACTCCACGAGTGTGGCACCTCTCTGCCCCGACTTTGAATTCCTCCGATGACACATGTTTTTCATTGAACCTCATGAGCACGGTATAGGCTGAGTTAACAGGTAGCGCATCGTGACACTGGGTTTCATTGCGACGTTAAGCGTGAGAGAAGTCTTCAACAGCTTGCCGAGATCGAAAACAGGGGTGTGCTTGAGGTTCGAGATCTCAATGGTGACTGTCGCAGGAAAACCGGTGGTTACACTACCTCCCTGAGTTCGCCGCGTAATGGTTACGTTAGTCACTGAGAGACCGTTAACTATTGGACTCCCGGTGCCTGCCACGTTTCCGTAGACGACAAGGTTTTTTGCAGCTAGATCCTCGCAACCAGCATAGGGCGCTGTTGCCAGATAGCGGGCGGCGACGCGTGTGCCCTTCGCCAGTGTCGTGTACGACTGGTAGTACCTCCCGAACTCGGCCACCGCGGCAAACAACAGGATCAGGACTGGCATAGTGAGAGCCATCTCGACGAGTTGTATGCCGCGGTCGTCTCGTCCGAATGCCCTTAATTTGTTACGAAGCGTTTTCCACATAAGCTTTGGTCCTTATCGATAAAGAACGGGCTTTGTGATTGGCGGACCAGGATTGGTCGTTCCCGTGGGATCGTACTCGCCAGTGCCAACTACGACGCCGATTCCAATGTATTCAGCCTGGAGATCACCGCCGTTGCCGCCAGGAATTTTGTTCCTGAGGAAGAAAGCTCCGAAATGATCTATCTGAACATGGGTTCGACCGCCGGCGAACTGGCTTTGTTTGACAATGGGAATTAACACCACGCGACGGCCGGCAACACCGGGATGCGAAGGGGACTCACTTGGCGTGCCCTTGAGATAATCATCGTAAGTAATGCCTTCCTTGATGTTGGTGTCAGGGGGATAGGTAGCTGGATCCAGTTGACTGCCGTAGTCGTCGAAGCGGGTATTGATACCCTGGCGAACGGCACCAGCTGTGACACCGGGCTTGGTATCAACATAGCCGCCCGGTCCCACAACGTTCTTCACAGAGCTGGCCAAACCGGTACGGTCGTCGGCCGCGCCTGAGCCATCGATTGCCAGAATCTGATAGTTACCAGGTGAAACGCTGCCCTCTGGCGCACCACGGAAGGTGTACATCTGGCCTGGTTTAATTGTTGAAAGTGCATCGTCGTCAACAACGGACACAGGAAGATAACCAGAGAAATTGTTCAACGGGACTGAGACCCCAGCGACTGCTTCGGCCCACAGATTCTTACTGTTGCCCAGGATCATCCCTAAGAAGGCTATGTTTACAGGTGACTGTGGAGTTATAACTTTCACAAACTTAACTTCCGAAGCTACAGCTGCTGCGCCAACTTGATTCATGTCCGTTCCGTTGTTGAAGTCGGAAAGGTTTCTAGCGAACCGGACATTCGAAGGAGTGAACACCACTTTCGTGTTCGTGAATTGGTAGCTATTCATCTCTGCGACGGCGCGGTTTGTCGCGCGAGTGATTCCGGTTGAATCGAAACTCAATCCGGAAGCACCCGCCAGGGCAGCCGCATCGGCAGCATTCTGCAGTTCGTTCTTAGCGACATAGAGGTGACTAATGTCTACACCCATGCCAACAGCCATGAGGAATGACAGCATTCCCAGGGCGGCGGTTGCTAGAATCGAACCCCGCTCGCCCTTTCTGTTTCGTGCCTTGATCGTTTTCTGCTTACTCATAATCTCCCCCTCTACTAAAACTTTCGTTTTTAGGGTGAGGTCTGCCACCGAGGCAAAGTTAGTCGAACCGAAAGTCACTTAGGGCTTACAAGTTCGGACCTGTAATCAGCAGGAAACGCCTTTGCCAAGGGAAGTGGTTGATTTATGCGCCGTGTGCTGGAGACTGAACCAGTCGATTCGGTCTTAGTTTCGGTGCTCTTTTCCGTTTCGGTGCTCTTTTCCTTAGGCTCGGCTGTCTTTTCTGGTTCCACGGCCTTGGGCTCTTCCACCGGAGTACTTTCCGTCCCACCGGTCACTGAAAAGCCGGTCTTTCCCTGGATCTCCGCGCTCTTGGGCTCGATACCCAAAGGCGAACCATTCTTTAAGCCATCGATACCGCGCAGTTGCGGCAGGTCGTCTGGGTTCATGGGTTTGATCATCTGGGCGGTAACCAAGAAGATCAGCTCAGTTTCATTCTTCTGGAATGACTTGGATCTGAAGAGCGAACCGAGAACTGGTATGTCGCCAAGCACCGGCACTTTCGACAGCGAGTGCACTTCGTTGTTATCCAACAATCCGGCCAGCGCAAAAGACTGACCATCGCGCAGCTCAACACCAGTCTTTGCACGACGGGTCTTGAGGGCTGGAATCAGGAAACCGTCAAACTTGACGCCATTCGAGAAGTCGATCGTGGATACTTCAGGTTCAAGTTCAAGCCTGATGTGCTCTTCATCAATGATGGTTGGTTTGAAGTTCAGACGAACACCGTATTCTTTAAACACTACACTCACGGTGCTTCTGTCCCCACCACCCTGGATCATAGGAATCGGAAACTCTCCACCAGCCAGGAAGCTAGCTTGCTGTCCATCCATCGCTATGAGATTGGGTTCCGCAAGCTGACGGATGGCGCCTTGAGTTTGCAGAGCGCGAATCATGCTCATAGTGTTTCCAGCCATGACGAACAGATTGAGAGCGCTCGACAAGGTTCCGCTCAGGACACCGTTTGTGACGCTACCCAACGAGCTTGGTCCCTGTCCGCTGTTGGCATACACACCCGAGCTGCCGCCCTGGTAAGCATAGGACAGTCCCAGGTCTTTCAGTTTGTTGCGACTAACTTCAGCAACACGAACCTGCAACTGAACCTGCGCCATGTTCTTCACAGGCGACGCCAGCATGTTCACCGTTTTGAATCCGGCGGCCTCGACTACGGCCTGTGCTTGAGTGGCGGTCTTTGGGTCAGTTACGCTGCCTGACATAACGACTGAGCCGTTTGCCTGACTCAAACGAATGTCATCCTTGGGGAACAGCGCTCGCATCTGCGAATCGATCAAGGAAAGGTTGGCCCGCACGTAGACGTCGAATACCAGGTACTCACCGCCGGATTGTTCCCAGGCGATGAAGTTGACCTGACCGAACGCCTTGCCGTTAACCAGAACCTGATTAGGCGTTACCAGCACCGCTTCTGCGATGTCCGGATTTGAAACTGAGAACCGTCCGACTGGCTTGTCGAAATTAATCACGCGGGACTGGCCCACGAGAACATTGACTGGCATCGGGTCTTTGTTGACCCCGAATGCCGCTTGGTAAGTCCGCTCCTGGCCCTGGGCCATTGAGTGGACGAGAAGAATTGTTAGCGACGCCAGCAGCAGGCTGACCCGGCGTATGATCGAGAGACGGCTTTGCATGATCATTAGCTCCTTGTTGTGGCCGGTCGTTAGACCCAGCATCATCGAATTTCAGTTCCTTCAGTTAGGCGTTAGTTGATTTCCGTTTATGGAAAATCAACGCTGCGTTTCTTTGCGCCTTCGATCATCTCAACGGACGAGCGTGGCTTCTCCGGTGAAGCGGCTGGTGCCGGCTTAACCTCGGTGTGCGCTCGAACGCGGCGAGTGGGCTTCGAATCGGATTTGGGCTGTTCGCTCTTGAGTGAGCCCGGTTCGGGTACGGGTACTGCTCGCTCACCACCCAACAAAGCGCGTTTGTCGATACCCTTGGTTTCTTCATCGCCCTGATCAGTGGAGTTGCGCATCACGAGCTGCAGTTTTCCTTCAGTCGCCGCCAGGGCCAGCTTCTCAGCCTGCTCCGGGGTAACCTGAAGTGTGACCGCCTTCACGCTATTCGCTTCCCGCTGGTCTTCAGGTTTGTCAATGTTCTGTCCATTGGCCAGAACCTTGATGTTCTGTAAAACTATTTTGGAGATTGGATCCTGCCGGCTGGTGTTCTCTGCCGGATCGATCACCACAACAACGTCCACCAGCGTGCCGGGCATGATGAATCCCGAGATGCCGACGACGTCGTCAACCTTGACCGTCATTGCGCGGTAACCTTCTGGAATTACCGCGGAGAGGCCACCAGCAGTGCCCTCTGGCGCAAGACGCGCTTCGGTGATTGGCTCGCGCGCGTTGATATTGGTTACCGCTACGCGGCCTACCAATTTATCTGCGGCGCTGAATGTCCCGTCGGGTGTTGATTCCTTCGGGAACTGGACCATCATTACCTGTTCCGCGATGATCTTAGTGCCGAGTGGAATGCTCACCTTGGCGACTGCGACCTGGTTCAGGTTCTTTGAGTACGCCTGGGCACTCGACAAATAACGGCTGACCGAAACTGCTGCGAGCAGCCCGAATAGGAGTGCACCAGCGAGAACGATAAAGAAGCGTTTGTTGCGCATAATTGACTCTCCGTGTGATCAGGTTGACCAGTTAAAAATCGCGCGCCTTACTTAGGCGCGAAAAATGGCTGTTGAAATAATGCTGCCGATTGTGATTGCTACGCCGTAGGGGATTGTGAGCCTGCGGTCTGACGGAATTGCGAATTTCGGCATCTCCCAACCGGGTAACAATCCAACCAGAATCTGTAAAACTCGCTGCATGGTAGTTATGACCACGCCGGCTCGAACGATCGAGACCAAGGCCAACAAGCCACCAGTCAGTATCACAATAAGAAAAGTCGGCAGGACCAGGGATACGCCACTAACCGCACCGATAGCGGCAAACAGTTTGACGTCACCTGCTCCCATCGCTCCGAAAACGTGAAGCATGAACATCAGTCCAAATGCGAGAGCACAACCTCCCAAGCTTCCAAAGAAGCCACTCATTCCGCCGAATATGGAGTTGATAGCTAGACCGCTGGCGAGCGTGGCTAAGACGAAGGCGTTGGGAATACGACGATAGCGAACATCGTAATAAGCGATGATGACCGCCAACGGTAAAAGCAGGGCTATGATTACAACCGTTTCGGACATGCGCACCTCGAAAGATTTCAGGTTGAAGCAGGGTTGGCCCCCGTCTCAATCTCGCTATTGTTTGTCAGCCTACCCGAGTGGCAAGTAGGTTGAGCCGGATCCCAATCGCATCCCCCAGCAAGGTGAACGCAGCAACGACTGCGATCGCCACGAGAG
>DASSCG010000444.1:0-2384 GCA_035697925.1 Pyrinomonadaceae bacterium | reverse complement strand
AATAGGATCACCTGCCAGTGGGAACGGTGGGAATGGTTTTTCGCCAGATACCGACAAGGTGCCTGATGCATCTCGAATCACCCCCGTGCCGGTGGCAAAGGGAATGCGCGTAGGCCACGACATTTCAGTGGACGTGGCATTGGACGCCGGCGTGCCTATAGAAAATGTTAATTCCGGATCACACGCCGTCGATATGCAACGACCCGGAATAACTCAGGCACAAGTGAGACTAAAAAACAGCTCAGTTATTCCAAACAAGGATTTTATTCTGCGTTACGACGTGGCTGGAAAAGGCATCTCCGACGCTTTGTTAACCCATCGTTCTGAAAGAGGCGGGTTTTTTACTTTGATTCTGCAGCCACCGGATCGAGTAACCGTATCAGACGTGACGCCCAAGGAATTGGTTTTCGTGCTCGACACGTCTGGTTCAATGAGTGGCTTCCCGATTGAAAAGGCTAAGGAGACGATGAAGCTCGCGCTGGACAGTCTCTATCCCGCAGATACATTCAATCTGATCACGTTCGCCGGCGATACCCACATACTCTTTCCGGAACCAGTGCCCGCGACCCCCGAGAATCTGAGAAAGGCCCAGGCCTTTTTGGCCACGCGCTCCGGCGGCGGTGGAACCGAAATGATGAAAGCTATCAAGGCTGCCCTGGATCCTTCCGACGCTCAGGGTCATCTGCGCATCGTTTGTTTTATGACTGACGGCTACGTAGGTAACGATATGGGAATAATCGCCGAGGTGCGAAACCATCCCAACGCCCGAGTGTTTTCTTTTGGTATAGGCAGCTCAGTTAATCGTTTCTTGCTGGACAAGATGGCTGAACAAGGGCGTGGAGAAGTGGAATACGTAGCACTAACTGACGATGGCTCTGCGGCAGCACGCCGTTTTCACGAACGCGTACGCAATCCCTTACTGACTGATATATCGCTCGAATGGAATGGACTTCCAGTGGCAGATGTTTATCCGCAGCGCATTCCGGATCTTTTCAGCGCCAAGCCGGTAATCATGACCGGCCGCTACACTTCGGCCGGAAGCGGCGTCGTTCGGTTAAAGGGCAAAATGTCGGGGCGCGATTTTGTACGCGATATTCCAGTCACATTTCCCGAGTCGAAAACACAACATGACGTGCTCGCGCCTTTATGGGCCAGATCACGAATCGACGACTTGATGTCTCAGGATTTGGAAGGGATGCAACGAGGCGCAACGCGTCCAGACCTGAAAGAAACCATAACGAATCTGGGACTCGAGTATCGTTTGATGACTCAGTTCACATCATTTGTAGCTGTCGAAGAAATGATTGTTACTGACGGTGGGACTCCTCGACGCGTAGATGTTCCAGTTGAAGTGCCAGAGGGCGTAAGTCGTGAAGGAGTCTTTGGTGAAAAGGATCAGCAGGGTTATGTAGGTACTTTCGCAACCGCCTCACCTAGCTTAAACCGGTTAGCGATGACTCAAACGGTTACAGTCACTTCTAGCGGCTCGGGCTCTCGAGCGAAGGCTGCACCTGGTGGAGCGGGCGGCGGTGGAAAGGCCTTAGGTCGAGGAGTAGGTGCTGGAAATGCTCGGTCCTCGAGTGTTGCAGTCATGGATGAAGCACCCTCAAGAAAGCTGTCTCCCGAGGAAGAAAAGCAGCAGCTTCTTCTAACGAAGTTTCATCCGACGGTTCGCGCAGTTATCGAACGTCTGAAGACCAAAACTACTCCGGCAGCCGACGAGGCTAAGTTCATTCGTGGAGGTAAAGCCGAGGTTCAAATCTGGCTCAATGACAAGGCGCCGGAAGTAATGACCAAGCTAAAAGAGTTGGGGTTTGAAGTTGTTCTTGATCCAAAGTCGGCGAGGTTGGTCATTGGTCGTTTGCCGATTGAGAACCTGCAGAAGCTGGCTGAACTGAAGTTCGTCCGGTATGTAGCTCCGCAATTGTCTAGTTAGAAGAAGGGGAGCGGCGGCTGAGAAGTTGATCGTGCCGCCGTGAACTTGTGGAGTGCACCGGCAGAGCGAAGCGGCGGCGGCGCTTTGGGTGGCCCGACCCATGCAAAGCGGTGTCCCGCTTCGCTTGATACCGCACTTAAAAGAGAGGCAAGAGGTAGGAGAGTGTCATGAGTCGATTCAACAGTCCTTTAGATCGTGTGAGAGTTGCTTCGCCGTGCAAGGCTGACTGGGCACAAATGATTGGCACCGACCGGGTACGCTTCTGCGGTCAGTGCAATCTTAATGTCTACAATCTTTCCAGCATGACCAAGACGGAAGCCGAGTCGCTTATTGCCGGTACGGAGGGAAGACTCTGCGTCAGGTTTTACCGGCGCGCCGATGGTTCGATTCTGACGCAAGACTGTCCTGTCGGCCTTCGCGCAATTCGCAGACGTCTTTCTTATTTGGC
>DASSCG010000443.1:0-3984 GCA_035697925.1 Pyrinomonadaceae bacterium | reverse complement strand
ACGGCACTGGAGCTTCGGTTCGAGATGTCGCACGAGAGGTTGGTATCTGCCAGCGGCGGTTCACCAACGTTTTCGCTGCTCAAGTTGGCCTCACTCCAAAAGTCTTCTGCCGCATATTGCGATTTCAGCGGGCGCGCACTTTGGCGGATCAGATCGAGAAACCTGATTGGGCACAGCTAGCGTCGACCTGCGGATATTTCGATCAGTCGCACTTGATAAACGACTTTCAGGAATTCTCGGACTTTAGCCCTGCAGAGTACCTTCGTCACCTTCGCAAACATCAGCATGATGGTCGTTTAAAAAGCAACCATGTACCGCTGAACGGATAGGTCCATTTTTTCCAATACTAGAATCCTTTGGAACGGTATAGTTTGCTCACAAAGGTGTGACAGATACTCCGCGAATTGAGCGGGCGAGGTGTGATATGAGGAGATGGTGCGCTTTTCTAGTGTGTTTCGTTGGTATCGTAATAGGAGGTTGTATGAGCGAAAAGGGATCGTCCGGGGCTGGCTTGGACGCAAAGGAAGGTCAACGGGTGGTCGTGGGTCTTTGGGGTGTTCGGTATCAGGTGAAGGACGTGAAGCGTTCTATCGACTTCTATACCAAGCAACTTGGTTTCAAACTTGACCAGCAAAACCTGCCCGCCTTCGGCCAGGTCTCCGTCGGCAATCTTAAACTCATCCTCAGTGGTCCTGGAGCCTCGGGCTCTCGTCCGATGCCCAATGGACGTCAGCAGGAGCCGGGCGGATGGAACCGCGTTGTGCTTCAAGTGTCTGATCTTCCAGCCCAGATTGAGATGTTGAAAAGAGCCGGGCTAAATTTCCGCAACGAGATGGAAGTCGGTCCCGGCGGGAAACAAATTCTATTAGAAGACCCTGACGGTAATCCGATTGAGCTGTTTGAGCCCGCTTCATAAGTCCGGTTTGGCTAAGCGAATCTCAGTTGGAGGGAATGTAAGCTGAGTCCTCAGCCAACCATGCGGAGCATAGCAAATTGATCGCGGCAACCCGAGAAAGTTATTCGAGTTACCGCTGTGAGCGGCGGCCGTTAAAAATGTTGCCGGTTAATTTTTGCTTGCCAGGTCGCCTCGCTACTAAGTGGGACGGAGCATAGATCGAATCGCAAAACTTGAGAATCGACAGATTTACTCTTCACGTAAGTACAAATACTCATTTTAGATGTAGGTAGGATCGCTCTTGGGCCGTGTTCCAAACTACCGAGCTTAATGCTCTTGACACTCATCGCACCTTGGAATCTGTTGACTCGAAGTTGATTGACTCGGCTGTGACTGGGGACTCACCACGTGACAGATCTATAGTCTCGCGTGCTTAGCTTCAGTCTCAATTTGGTCTTCACGCTCTTTATCAGGCGGGTGATGTTCAGAGTCTGTTGCAGTTCGATCTAATCCGGTTACATGCAAATGACGTTGCGGCACTGGCACCTTGATGCCTGCGTCGCTCAGCGCGGACGCGATGCTTACCGCGACATCACTTTTTAATTCGGGCACCACTTCAGGACGTGCCGCCCAGAAACGAACCTCAAAATTGAGCGCGTTATCTCCAAAGCCCAGGAAGAGAGCTGTAGGCTTTGGATAATCGAGTACGTCCGGGTGGGCCGCCGCCGTTTCTCGCAGAAGATCGCGTACAGTAGCTGGATCATTACCGTAGGCGACATGAATATTGAGAAAGATCTGGCGGCGTGTTCCGGTTAAGGTCCAGTTAATTACACGCTGCGAGATTAAATCGGCATTCGGAATGATCAGATCTGATCCATCGAACGCGTGTAACGTGCTGGAGCGAAAACCAATCTTGGTAACTTGACCACCGATGCCGCCAATTTCGAGGAAATCACCAACCCTCACAGGTCGCTCGAAAAGTAGAGTCAAACCCGAGACGAAATTGTTCACAATGTTCTGTAGACCAAATCCGAGGCCAACACCGATTGCTCCTGTCAGGATCGTGAACTTCGTTAACTCAACTCCCGCTGCGGCAAGAGCCAGCACGAAAATCAGTACCAAAGCGATGTAATAAGAGACGGTAGCGATCGCGTTGGGAACTCCACGAGCCAGATTCAAGCGCGGCAGAATCTCTTCACCTAATATGGCCCTAATAATTGATGCGACGAGATAACCGAAAAAGAGGGTCAAGACGAACGCTACGATGTTGCTTACGGCAAAGCCGGCGGAACCGATTGTTATTTGATAGTTGAGTGCTGATCTGATTGCCGCATACACATCCTCTCGAACTGCAAATAAATTTAGAGTGGTGTGAACCCAGAGGACAAACATGCCGAGGCCCAAAGCAAAACTTAACCGACGAACTAGTCGCTCGGAGCCTGTGCGAAACATCATGAAGTGCTGGGTTGGCTTCGCCTGGAGAGTGAACGCGATCAGTAAACCGCCAAAAACTACGACCGTGTACAGGGCCACAGCGCGATATGCACTTGCTAACGTCGCGTGAGTAAAGAGATCTGAAAGTCTGATGTAGCCAAACAAGTTGGCAAGAAACGCGATCGACAGGATCGCGATTCCTACATAGGTCCCAATCAACACGATCTTCTGTTTCTTGTTCAAATGAAGTTGACGTGCCTCAATTGCCAACCAGGCAAAAAGGGCAATCGTCCCAAGCGTCAAGAGGCCGAGCAGATCGCGCTTGATCCAGGTAGGAAACTGCACGAACTTAATCAGGTGCCACGACAAAACACTAACAACCAGAACCACAAGCATTCCCCGGAACGGTTTGCTCAGCCGAGGCTTCAACAACCTCATTACCGGAATGATTCCCAAGAGATTCACGACGCCTATAACACCCAGCGGTGCGCCAAAGAGTAGCGGCATCAACGCCACTGCGAAAACCAGAAGCGCCAACGAGAATGGCCGCTTGAGAATCGAATCGGGAGTTTTTAGTTCAGCATTGTTAGCGCCTGTAGTTGCTACGGGCCGAAGTCGCAGAAACAAACCTAGTACTGCAATTGTGATGATGGTGATCAGAATCAGCGAGGTACTGTTTGCGCGAACGAAGGTTCTCATGCGCGTGAGGTCTTCTGGATAAGTGCCGCGCAATAGCAGGCGCGCCGCGCTGTCATCAGCTGCGAACTGGATCTTCCAGAGTGGCGGGCTGTCTGGTTCCAGCAAACCGCGCTGAGACTCCGACATTGCTTTCTTGAGGTGTTCAATTTCCGCGGCGACCATTGAACTCTGTTTCGTAACGGACTGTTGCAGTGCGACAACGCGGTCGCGGCGTTCCTCAGCTACTCCCAACGCTGAACCGATGTCCGCGACGGCCTTGCTGGTGAGTTCGAGAAGTTCGGGTGGAGACTCCTGACCTTTGATCGCGTCATTCGTTACCTGCCAGCGCGCTTCCTCGCTTCGAAGCGACCGAATCTCGTTCTCGACGGCGTTGGCCTGTTTCCCCAATGTCTCTGAGAGATCATCTACTTCCTTTCTCAATGCTTGCCAGTCAACTGAAGATTGCTGTAGATCGCCGAACAGGGCGCCCGATTGAATTGCCTGCTCTGTTTCGTGCTCCCTCTTGCCGGTTGTTTCCTTGAGCTCATTGATCTGTTGCTCGATGTTAGCCAACGACTCGTCGGACACGATCCGATCAGGCAAACTGCGAAGGCGCTGGTTGAGTTGGATTGTCTCGGTGGCGACTTGGGGAACAGGAATTATCAAAGGATTAGGCGACGGAGTTGGTGAGGGCTGCGGACTCGGTTCTGGGGTAGCTTTATTATTCGGACGGGTACGTGATTGGGTATACCCAGATTGCACGCCCACAGTACAAGTTAGGATTAACGCAAAGAGAATCCTGGACCACCGATGTTCAATTGGAAGTCGTTTGAACATAATCGCAACTAGGATCTGGGCTGGAAGCACCATTCAGCGTACAGAGATTTGCAAGTTGGGAAGGGCGGTTTACCCCCGCTCAATTCTCTTTATATTCAATCTTGAGTGGAGCGAAGCTTGAGCGGGGGTAAACCGCCCTT